>JAKAHL010000213.1 GCA_021815005.1 Chloroflexota bacterium | reverse complement strand
GCAGGTCCGCGACCCGCAGTACGCGAGCTCGTCGTCCTCCACCAGCAGGAACAGCGCGTCCACGCCCTGGTCCCGGAGGCGGGCGAGGTCGAGGCCGAGGTCCCGCCAGTGAGGCCCGCTCTGCCCGTCGCGCTTCTTGCCCGGCAGGAACGTGATCCCGACGCGACCCGTGCCCTCGAGCGCGGTGCCCGCGAGGTCGAGCAGGTCCACGCGGAGCGGGCTGCCCGACGACGTGCGGACCGGCCCCGACCCCGCGCCGGCGTCCACCGTCTCGACCAGGCGGTCGATGATCGGCTGGGCGACGGCGGAACCGCGCATGCCCCTCCGCCACTCGGCCGGGATCGCCTCCCAGCCCCAGCGGGCCCCGGCGAGCCCGCCCGCGATCGCCGCGGTCGTGTCGGTGTCGTTGCCGTAGGCGACGGCCCGCCGAACCGCGTCCGCGTAGCCCGAGGCGCCCGCGAAGGCATCCCAGGCCGACCAGAACGAGTCGAGCACATAACCGCTCCCGGTCCGCTTCTCGTGGGCGCGGAGCTCCGCCAGGGCGGCGAGGTGCGCCGCGTGGCCACGGTCGCGCCGGTACGCGCGCCCACACGCGTCGAGGGCGCGGGCGAGCGCGTCGGCGGGATCGAGCCCACGGAGCAGGCCCGCCACGGCCACGCAGTACACCGCGCAGGCGACTTGGCAGCGCGGGTGCCCGTGGGTGACCCGCGACGCCTCGTGCGCCCGCCGGATCAGCTGCCCGGTCGGCCGGTCCCGGAGAGCGAGCGCGAGCGGCAGGACGCGCATCAGCGATCCGTTGCCGCATGACCGCTCGCCGTCCGGGCCGGCCTGGAGGGCCGGCACCCCGTCGGCCAGGCGCCCCAGCGCCTCGGCGGTCGTGGGGCCGATGTCGAACCGGCCGTCGCCGTCGGGCGTGTAGGCGGTGCCGTCGCGCCAGGCGAGGAAACGGCGGCCCTGGTCCTCCGGGCGGAAGCGCGGGGTTCGCGTGCCGTGGCCACGGCCGGGCGTCCCGGGAAGCAGCGAGTCGAGGAGCGCGAGCGCGAGCGCGCCGTCGTCGCTCCAGGTGCCGGCGGGCTGGCGCCACGGCCCGCCCGGGGCGCCGAAGGCGACGGCGGCCGCCGGCCGGGCCGGGCCGAACTCGTACGGGACGCCGACGGCGTCGCCGACGAGGAGCCCCCACATGGCGCCCGAGAGGCGCGAGGCGAGCCGGAGCGGGTCGGCGGTCGGGACGCGGGTTGAGGTCGCGGTGGCCATGGAGCACCCCTTTCGCAGGTCATGGCTGGGCCAGGGCGGTCGCCCGGCGCTGTTCCGGATGGGTTCGGCGGGACGCGGCCGGGGGCTAGCTGGTCCCGCCCTCGCGGGCGAAGCGGAACAGTTCGGGCGGGCGGTGGCCCAGGCCCGTGGCGCGCTCGCCCGTGGGCTCGACGAGGCCGCGGTCGATGACCTTGCGGCGGAAGGAGTCCTTGTTGAGGGGGTGCCCGAGGATCGCCTCGTGCACCTGGCGGAGCTCGAGCAGCGTGAACGTCTCCGGGAGGACCTCGAAGCCGATCGGCGCCCAGTCGAGCTTGCCGCGCAGGCGCCCGACGGCCGCCGCGAGGATCGCGCCGTGGTCGAAGGCGAGCGGCAACGGCTCTCTGTCAGCGCCAAGGGCCTCGACCGTGAGAGCGCCAGCGGCCGCCTTGACCCGGAGCCCCGCGAGCGCGAGGGGGCGGTCGGCCCGCCCCGCGACCGCGCGCTCCAGGCGGCTGGGCTCGACCAGCGCGTAGTAGACGACCGCGATGACGCGCGTCCGCGGGTCCCGGTCCGGGTCGCCGAACGTGTACAGCTGCTCGGTGAACACGCCGTCGAGCCCGGCCTTCTCGCGCAGCACGCGCCCGGCCGCCGCGTCGAGCGACTCGTCCATCCGCACGAAGCCGCCGGTGACCGCCCAGCGGCCCTGCTGCGGCTGCCTGTCGCGGCGCAGGAGCAGCGTCCGAAGCGACCCGCCCGACACGGTGAGCAGCACCACGTCCACCGCCACCGAGGGGTGGGGCCACAGGCTGGCGTCGTACCCGGCGAGGAAGTCGAGCTCGTCCTGGTCCATCGGCTGCTGGGTCATCGCGCCTCCCCCGTGCTTATCTGCATAGCGCCGTTATGTATAGCGCAGTTATGCACACTGCAGCTAAGGTGTCAAGCCCCGGTCTTGGCGTGAGGCGCGACGCCGCGCGAGCAAGCCTCCGCCGTGACACAAGAGGTGGCACGGCGGGGGGCGAGGATGGTCCCGTGACCGACACCATCGCCCCGCCCGACCTCGCCACGCTGCCCCTGCCGGCGCGCGAGAGCCACTCCTCGCTCTCGGCCTACGCGGCGTGCCCGCGCCGGTACGCCTTCCGCTACGTCGCGCGCCTGCCGGGCGAGGTGCCCCGCTGGTGGTTCACGTTCGGGTCCGCGGTCCACTGCGCCTTCGAGGCGTTCGACCGGGCCCGGGTCCGCGCGCGGCTGGACGGTGCGGGGGCGCCCGGGCTCGACGTGCTCAACCGGGCCTTCGGCGATGCGGTCGACGCCTCCGGCTGCGAGCCCGAGGAGGCCGCCCGGTACCGCGCCCGTAGCGAGCCCGTCCTGCTGGCCTACCTCCAGCGGGCCGCCGCGTCCGACGCGGAGCCCGTCGGGGTGGAGCTCGGCTTCGGCGTCGACGTGCCGGTGCCGGGGGACGAGACCCCGGTGCGCCTCGTGGGCTACGTCGACCGCATCGACCGGCGGCCCGACGGCGCTGTCGAGCTGATCGACCACAAGACCGGGAAGCTGCGCTCCCAGGAGGAGGTGGACCGGGACCGCCAGCTCACGGCCTACGCCTTCGCCTGCGCCCGGGGCGCGCTACGCGACCCGGCGACGGGCGAGGCGCTTCCGGCCGCGGCGCGCCTCGGGCTCCACTTCGCGGAGGCCGGCGTCACGGTCTGGACCACGCGGTCGGCCGAGGAGCTCGACGCGTTCGGGGCTCGGGTGGCCGACGAGGTCGGGGCCATCCGGCGCCGCGAGTTCGGCCCACGGCCAGGCACGGCGTGCCGGTGGTGCGAGTACCGCGCCGCCTGCCCGGATGCGTCACCGCCGACGCCGTGACCGATCCCGCCAACGCGCGCACGCCGGCCCCCGGCGGGCAACCGCGTGCTGATCGCGATGCTGCAGCTCGCGGCGGCCGGGATGGCCGGGCTCGAGGTTCTCGCAGTCCACACTGGCGCGCCCCGCGGAAGCGCTCCGCTCGCCGATGCCGAGGGCCTCCTCGCGGAGCTCACGGGGGGCAGGTCATGTGCCCCGACGGGTGGGGGCGAGCGGGACGCCCGGCGCCCTGGGCGCAGCTGCGCTCAGACCCGGGCGGGGACGTCCCAGCGCGTCGCCGCCAGGAGCTCGAGCGCGGCGCCCAGGCCCTCCACCGCCGCGTCCGCGGTGGCGCAGCCGCCCGCGCTCTCCGCAGCGGGGCCGGGGCGCGAGGCCGCCCGGTCGAACACCGTCCACGTCCAGTCGTGCGGCGCACCCAGCCAGGCATCCGGCAACGGCGGGCACACCACCAGCACGAGCCCGCTCGACGGGTCGGCGGCGGTGTACCAGACGGCCTTCGACATCGGGTCCTCGCCTGCGCCCCAGCGCAGCGCGGACAGGGTCGGGTGGGAGGCGAGCGCGGAGCGGAAGGCGGTCGTGGCGCGGTTCACCGGGATATCACCTGCTTCTCAACGGTTCGCTGGCTGGACGCCCGAATAGTGGGGCATGCGGGGCGCGGGGTCCAGCGGCCGGTGTTGACGTGTGGACGGTCGTCCGCGTGGCGGTCGCCGGGACCGCCATGATCGCGCCAACCGCGGCGCGGCGCCATGCGACGATGTCCCGGGACAGAGCGACGGAGGGAGGGGCACGGGTGGCGGCATGGGGCGGGATTCGGAGACGGCGCGCACGAGACGAGTCGCGCGCTCGACGGTCGGCAGCGCGCCTGGCGGCGGCCCTCGCGACGACGGCGGCCCTGGCCCTTGGCGGCTGTGCCCCAGCCGCAGATGCAGGCGGTAGCGGCCGGCGGCAGCGGCAGCCAAACGGCGGCGGTTCCCAAGCGCCGCGACAGCGATAAAGTGGGCCGAAA
>JAKAHL010000212.1 GCA_021815005.1 Chloroflexota bacterium | reverse complement strand
GCTACTTCGGCGCGGCCGGCGGGATCATCGCGATCGTGGTGCTGTCCGCGGTGATCGACCGGCCGCTCACCCACGTGAACGCGGCCAAGGCGGTGCTGGCGGGCACGGCCAACGGCGCCGCGGCGCTCGGCTTCGCCTTCTTCGGCCCCGTGCGCTGGGCGTTCGTGGTGCCGCTGGCGGCCGGGTTCTTCCTCGGCGGGCTCACCGGGCCGTGGCTGGCGCGACGGCTGCCGCCGGGACTGTTGCGCGGGCTGATCGGCGTCTGCGGGCTCGGGGTCGCCGCCCTCCTCGCCGCGCGGACGTACGCGGCGAGCTGAGCCGGCGAATAGGACGCGCGGGCCGTCGTCGCCCACGAACGGCCCGCTCCGTGACACCCTCCGTTGGGCCATGTCTGGGCGGTTGGCGGATGGCTATGCTGGCGGCTCGGTCTGTCTGCCTCGCAGCCCAAGGAGCCCATGCCCCAGCCGTCGTCCACAGGGAGGCCCGAGCTGCCGCGCCGCGGCGGCTTCCTCGCGCGCGTCGGACGGCTCCTCCTGCCCGGGTTCGCCCGGCCCATCGGTATTGCCCGCGATGAGGCGCCGCACCTGCGCTACCCGCGGCTCATGGCGCTGGTCGCGGTCGCATTCCTGGTCGGCTTCCTGCCCTCGCTGCCGGCCGAGGGGGTGCCCCAGGACCTGTGGCCCGCCTACCTCGCCGCCGCCGGCGCCGCCACGCTGGCCGTCCTCGGCGGCGTGATGCTCCCGCGCCCGGGATCGCGACTCGCCCCGGTGGGCGCGGTCACCGCGGCGGTCGCCATCACCCTGACTGACGCCCTCGTCGGCCCGTACTTCCACGAGGCCCCGCTGGTGTTCACCGTCGTCTTGGTGGTGGACGCCATCGTCCAGGGATTCGGCGCCTCGCTGGCCATGGTGCTGGTGGGCGCGGTCGTGCTGCCGTTCATGCTGGACCCGGCCGGGACGCCCAGGCCCGACGCCTTCGCCTACAGCCTCGTGTCCCTGCTGGCGCTGGCCGGCACGGTCTGGGCCTATCGCGAGCTGCAGGCACGCAGCGCCGCGGCCCTCGAGCGGAGCCAGGCCCGCTACCGGGACCTGGTGGAGCGGACGCCCGGCGTGGTGTACGAGGCGGGCGGCGGGGCCGACGGCTCCTGGGCCTATGTCAGCCCGCGGATCATGGACATGCTGGGCTTCCCGCCCGAGCGCTTCACCGATGACCCCGGCTTCTGGTGGAGCCGGATCCACGCCGACGACCGGGCGAGGGTCGTCGAGGACGACCTTGGGTTCGAGACGGGCGTGGACGCCGCGCGGGTGGCGACCGAGTACCGGATGGTCCACGCGGACGGCAGCGTCCGTTGGATCCGCGACGACGCGACGCTCCGGCGCGACCGGCCCGGCAGCCCGCCGGTGTGGAGCGGGATCCTGTCCGACGTGACCGCAGAGCGGGATCTCGAGGCGAGGCTGCGCCAGGCGCAGCGCATGGAGGCCGTCGGACGGCTCGCCGGCGGGATCGCCCACGACTTCAACAACCTGCTGACGGTCATCCGCGGCTATGGCGAGCTGATCCGCAGCGAGGCCGCCGAGCGCGACGCCGACACGACCGACGCCGACGAGCTCATCAGGGCCGCCGACCGCGCCGCGGCGCTGACGGGCCAGCTGCTGGCGTTCAGCCGTCGCGGGGTCCTGCAGCCGCGGGTCCTCGACCCCGCCGCGGTCGTGGGCGACCTGACGCCCATGCTGCGGCGCCTCCTGGGCGACCACGTGGCCCTGCGCGCAGCCAGGCCCGACCAGCCCGTCCACGTGCGGATGGACCGCTCGCAGCTGGAGCAGGTGGTGGTCAACCTGGCGGTGAACGCGCGCGACGCGATGCCGGACGGCGGCGACCTGACCGTGTCCGTCGAGCGGGTGGAGCGCCCGGCCGAGGGCGTCGGCCCGGTTGCCCGGATCTCGGTCACCGACACCGGCATCGGCATGGACGAGTCGGTTCGGGACCAGATCTTCGAGCCGTTCTTCACCACCAAGTCGCCGGGCGCCGGCACGGGCCTGGGCCTGCCGACGGTGCTGGGCATCGTCCACGAGGCCGACGGCCGGATCGCCTGCGAGTCGGCGCCCGGCCACGGCACGACGTTCCGCATCGACCTGCCGGCCGTCGAGCCGCCCGCGCCGGGTGCCGAGGCGCGGCCGGACGTGTCCGCGCCCGAGGGCAAGGGCCGAGTGCTGCTCGTCGAGGATCAGCCGGCGGTGCGCCAGGTTGCGGCCCGCATGCTCGCCTCGCTCGGCTACCTCGTCGCGGAGGCGGCCGACGGCATCGACGCGCTGGCGCAGCTCGACCGCGAGCCGGCCCTCGACATCCTGGTGACGGACGTCACGATGCCCGGCATGCTGGGTCCCGATCTGGCGCGCCGGGCCGTGGAGCGTCGCCCGGGCCTGCCGGTCCTCCTCATCACCGGCTACGTGGGCGACGGCCGGGCGGCCGTGGACGCGGGCCCGTTCCACGTGCTGGCCAAGCCGTTCGACGTGGGCGCCCTCGCGCGGGCGGTCAGGACCGCGATCGACGACGCCGCCGGCGGGGACCAGCCGGGAGCGGCCATCGGCTAGGCTCCGCGCCCGGCGCCCGGCGCGCTCAGGCGTCCCGGCGGCCATCGCGCCCGCCCGTTTGGTAGGGTGGGCTCGGCTGGCGCGGTGCCGGGCCGGCGCGGTGCCGGGCCGATGACGTGTCCCGCCCCGCAATCGCCGCAGTGACCCGCAGCGGACGCCTGCCGCCCGGCCCGGGAACGTCGCGGACCTGACCATCGCCACGAGGACCAGCCCCCCCATGCAGCCCGCATCCCGAATGGCGGCCATCGGCACCGAGAGCGCGTTCGAGGCGGCGGACCGCGCGCGAGCCCTCGAGGCCCAGGGCCGCAGCGTCGTCCATCTGGAGATCGGCGAGCCCGACTTCGACACCCCGCCCAACGTCCGCGAGGCGGCGAAGCGGGCGATCGACGACGGCCGGACGCACTACCCGCCCTTCCCGGGGATCCCCGAGCTGCGCGAGGCCATCGCTGCCGACACGGCCCGCCGCCGCGGCTTCGCCCCCGGCCCGGAGGACGTGTTCGTCACGGTGGGCGGCAAGGGCGTCATCTACAACGCCATCCTGGCGCTGGCGGACCCGGGCGACGAGGTGATCGTGCCGGACCCCGGCTTCCCCGCCTACGAGTCGGTGACGCGCTTCGCGGGCGGCGTCCCGGTGCCGGTCGCGATCCGCCAGGAGAACGACTTCCGCCTGGACCCCGACGAGCTGGCCTCGCTGGTGACGCCGCGGACCAGGCTGATCGTGCTCAACTCGCCGCAGAACCCCACCGGCGGCGTGCTCACCCGCGGCGATCTGGAGCGGATCGCGGAGATCGCCCTCGAGCACGACCTGGTGGTGCTCTCGGACGAGATCTACAGTCGGATCCTGTACCGCGGCGAGCACCACTCGATCGCGGCCCTGCCGGGCATGGCGGAGCGCACGATCGTCCTCGACGGGTTCTCCAAGACCTGGGCGATGACCGGCTGGCGGCTCGGCTACGCCATCGTCCCGTCCTGGCTCAACCGCGGCTTCGGGCGGCTGATCATCAACTCCGTGTCCGGCGCCACCACGTTCGCGCAGGTGGGTGCCGTGGAGGCGATCGCAGGGCCGCAGGACGCGGTGGACCGGATGGTGGCCGAGTTTCGCGCCCGCCGCGACCTGGTGGTGGACGGGCTCAACGCCATCCCCGGGGTGACCTGCCTGCGCCCCGATGGCGCGTTCTACGCCTTCCCGGACGTCTCCGGGACCGGCCTGACCGGCGCCGAGCTGGCCGACCGGCTGCTGCGCGAGGCGGGCGTGGCGGTGCTGGCCGGGAGCGGGTTCGGCCAGGCGGGCGCCAATCACATCCGCCTCTCGTACGCGACCTCGCGCGAGAACCTGCGGGAGGCGCTGGTGCGGATGCGGTCCGTGATCGAGCCGCTGGCGACGTCCGGGGCCGGCAGGTGAGCGACCCCGCCCCCGCCGCAACCCCCGGCCGTGCCCCGAGCCCTGCCGCCGAGGCCCCGCGGCCGGCCAGCGAGGCGGCCAGCCTGCTCGCGGCCGCCGAGCCCGACTTCGAGC
>JAKAHL010000211.1 GCA_021815005.1 Chloroflexota bacterium | reverse complement strand
GGGCGAACCGCGCGTCACCCAAGTCGTGGTGACCGGACTCGCCTCCGTCGCCAGCATCGCCTCCTTCAAGCGGCATCTCGGCCGGATCGCGGGGGTCGCTGCGGTCGCCGTCTCGTCCGGCCCGGACGGAGAGTTCATCTTCAACGCGACCCACCGTCCGGACGTCTCGTTCCGCGACGCCATCCCGACCATGCCCGGGTTCGCCGCTCGGGTCGTAGCCACCGGCGACGGGTCCGTCTCCGTGACCGCCCGCGACCCGGAAGCGGAGGGCTGAGAGCGCCATGTCCCCGACCAACGGGCGTCCTGCGATCGCCGTCCTGCTGCCCCCGGCCGAGCGCGCGCCGGTCATCGACGAACTGCGCAAGGCAGGCTTCGACCCGATCACCGTCGACCACGCCAAGGCCCTGGCCGACCTGCTCGCCACGCGCCGCGACATCGCCGTGGGCGTGGTCGACGTGGAGGGCGACCCCGAGGACGCCAGCCGCGCCTGGGGCCTGCTGCACGGCGGCCGGGACGTCCCGGCCCTGCTCGTGGTCAACCCCCAGACACTCGACCGCCTCGACGAGTCCGCAGCCGGCCACGAGACCGACGAGTACCTGACCCGCCCGTACTCCGCCGAGTCGATCCGCTGGCGCGTGGAGGCGATGGTCATCCGATCCGCCGCCGTTGACGACGGCAGCGGTCCGGTCCTCGCGGGTCACATGGCGACCGGCGACTGGTCTCGGCGCGGCCAGGTGGTCGCGGTGTTCAACCCCAAGGGCGGCGTGGGCAAGACCATGGTGTCCGTCAATCTCGCCGCCGCGCTGACCGCCCGCGGGAAGCGAGTGCTGCTCGTGGACGCTGACACGGTCACGGGCCACATCCCGAGCTCGCTGGGGATGGATGGTGTCGGGACGGTCGCGGACGCGTGGCGGGACGAGCTCGAGGGCGGGCCGGTCCTCTCATTTGACGAGCAGGCGTCGGCCCACCCGTCCGGGCTCAGGGTCCTCGCGCTCTCGTCCAGCCCGATCCGCACCGAGATCCTCGAGCCGGAGCGCGTGGCGAATGCCCTCGCCGGCGCCCGGCGCGCGGCCGACGTGGTGATCGTGGACCTGCACCCCTCGTACAGCCCGCTCAACCGGGCGGTGTTCGACATGGCCGACCGGATCGTCGTTCCGGTCACCCCCGACCTCCCCGCGATCCGCGCCGTGCTCAAGCTGGTCGAGGTGGCGGACGAACTGGGCGTGCGCGACCGGCTCTCGCTGGTCGTCAACCGGGCCGAGAGCGGCGTGTCGGTCGCCGACGTTGAGCGGGCGATCGGCCTGGTGGCCTTCGGCCGGATCCGATCGGGCGGCATGCTCGTGGTGCGGACCCTCAACGAGGGCAAGACGCTCGTGGAGATGGCGCCGCGCGAGAAGATCACCCAGGAGTTCCTGGCCCTCGCGGACGCCATCGCCGGCATCGGCCCCGCGCCCGCGCCCGCCCGGTCGGGCCTGCGGCTGTTCCGGCGCCAGGCCGCGGCCCACGGCTAGGCGCCCGGAGGCATTCGGGGCCGTTCCGCAGTCGTCGCGCCGCGGCGGCCGCGTTCGCGCGGCGGGGAGGCCTGCCCGCCCGTCAGCCGACTACTCGACCGCCGGGCGGGTCGGTTCCGGCAGCTCCGTCGACTCGCCGTCTGCCGGGTCCACCTGCCCGACCCCGCGCAGGTAGAAGCGGTTCACCAGGATAACCTCCTGGTCCTCCTCGCTGATCAGCGCGTCGCCCAACCTCGCCACGGCATCGGCCACGGGCACGAACATCTCCGTGGACCGGTCCAGCAGGCGTTCCGGCTCGGAGCCCGGGCGCATGAACACCGTCCCGACCACGCGGAACGGGGGCACCTCGAGCGCCACGAGGTACGGCACCTTGTGGACCCGCAGGGCAGCCCGCTCCGCCTCCGAGAGCGGCGGCAGGCTGTCCTCGCCGGCCGTGACCAGGATCAGGTCGTAAGGATCGACGCTCTTGAGGCCCGGCGCCGGGTCCAGGGTGGCGCCCGCCTCGGGCGGCCCCCACTCGACGCCCGAGATCGCGATCGCCTCGCGCCGGTTGAGCGCGTCCGACAGGCGGCCCGAGATCTCCATGCGCCCCCGCAGGCGCCAGTCCTCGGTGACGGCCGTGAACGCGACTCCCCGCGGGGCGCCGCGGCGCAGGGTCGCCGGATCGGCCGCCGCCGGGCCGGGCGGCGGGGCGGCGGGGGGCTTGCGCCTCAGGAACCCGAACGGCACGTCGTCAGTCCTCTGCCTTGCCCGAGTTTGACCGGATGGTGTCCACAACGGTCGCGTCGGCCAGCGTGGTCGTGTCGCCCAGGACCCGGCCCTCCGCGATGTCGCGCAGCAGGCGCCGCATGATCTTGCCCGAGCGGGTCTTGGGCAGGTCGGGCACGAACATCAGGAACTTGGGCCGCGCGATGGGGCCGATGACGTAGGCCACGTGCTCGCGAAGCTGGACCGCGAGCGCGTCGGACGGCTCCCGGCCCGCCTTGAGGATGACGAACGCGAAGATGGCCTGGCCGCTGATCGCGTCGCTCTTGCCCACCACGGCCGCCTCCGCGACCGAGCTGTGGTCCACCAGGGCGGACTCGACCTCGGTGGTGGAGATCCGGTGGCCGGCCACGTTCATGACATCGTCCACGCGGCCCAGCAGCCACAGGTAGCCCTGCTCGTCGCGCTTGGCGCCGTCGCCCGCGAAGTACATCCCGGGGAAGCGGCTCCAGTACGTCTGGCGATAGCGCTCCGGGTCGCCGTAAATGCCGCGGAGCATGCCCGGCCACGGGCGCGTGAGCACGAGGTACCCGCCACCGCCGGGCGGCACGGACTTGCCCTCGGCGTCCACCACGTCCGCGCCGATGCCCGGCAGCGGGAACGTCGCCGAGCCGGGCTTGGTGGTGGTCACGCCGGGCAGCGGGGAGATCATGATCTGCCCCGTCTCCGTCTGCCACCAGGTGTCCACCACGGGCGTCTTGCCCCCACCGATGACCTCGCTGTACCAGCGCCACGCCTCGGGGTTGATCGGCTCGCCCACCGAGCCCAGCACGCGCAGCGACGAGAGGTCGTGGCGCGCGGGGATCTCCTCGCCCTGCTTCATGAACGCGCGGATCGCCGTCGGCGCGCAGTACAGGATGCTGACCTTGTACTGCTCGACGATCTGCCACCAGCGGTCCCAGCTGGGCTCGTCGGGGGCACCCTCGTACATGATCCCCGTCGTTGCGTTGGCGAGCGGCCCGTACACGATGTAGCTGTGGCCGGTCACCCAGCCGATGTCGGCCGCGCACCAGTAGACGTCGTCCGGCTTGATGTCGAACACGGCCCAGTGCGTGAACGCGGCGCCCAGCAGGTAGCCGGCCGAGGTGTGCAGGATGCCCTTGGGCTTGGCCGTGGTCCCGGAGGTGTACAGCAGGTACAGCATGTGCTCGCTGTCCACCGGGACAGGGGGGCACGCCTCGGGCTGGCGGTCCACGATGTCGTGCCACCACACGTCGCGACGGGGGACCATGTGGGCGCCGTCCCCGAAGCGGTCCACCACGATGACGTGCTCGATGGACGGCGCGTTGGCCGCGGCCTCGTCGGCATGGTGCTTGAGGCCAACCTTCTTGCCGCGCCGCCAGCCGCCGTCCGCGGTGATCAGGACCCTGGCGCCGCAGTCGTTGATCCGGTCCGCCAGCGCCTCCGCGGAGAACCCGCCGAACACCACGGTGTGCGGCGCGCCGATCCGGGCGCAGGCCAGCATCGCGATGGGCAGCTCGGGGATCATCGGCAGGTAGATGGCGACGCGGTCCCCCTTCCGGACGCCCATCTCCAGCAGCGCGTTGGCCGCCTTGCTGGTCTCGCGCATCATGTCCGCGTAGGTGAGCGTGCGGGTGTCGCCCGGCTCGCCGATCCAGTGGTAGGCGACCTTGTCGCCGAGGCCGCGCTCCACGTGGCGGTCCACGCAGTTGTAGGCGATGTTGAGCTCGCCGCCCACGAACCACTTCGCGAACGGGAGATCCCACTCGAGGGTCTCGCCGAACGGCGTGTGCCAGGAGAGGCGATCGATGGCCTGCTGCCGCCAGAAGCCCTCCGGGTCGGCGGCAGCCTCCTCGTACAGGGCGGCGGTGGCGTTGGCA
>JAKAHL010000210.1 GCA_021815005.1 Chloroflexota bacterium | reverse complement strand
CAGGTCGTTGAACCCGACGAGGCTGATCCCGCACTCGAAGTTCTGGGCGACCTCGCGGACGTCGTCCTTGAAGCGGCGGAGACCCTCGATCTTGTCGGTCACGATGACCTTGCCGCCGCGCCAGACACGCGCCTGGCCATTGCGGACGATGCGGCCGTCGGTGACGTAGCAGCCGGCGATGACCGTGGTCTTGCCCACCTTGAACAGCTGGCGCACCTCGGCCCGGCCTTCCACCACCTCCACGATCTCCGGCTCGAGCATGCCCTTGAGGGCCGCGTCGATGTCGTCGGTGAGCTTGTAGATGATGTCGTAGCGCCGGACGTCCACGCCCTCGGCCTCGGCGGCGCGGCGGGCAGTCTCGGTGATGCCGGTGTTGAAGCCCACGACGATCGCGTTGCTCGCGGTGGCGAGCATGATGTCGTTGTCGGTGATCTCGCCGGCCGCCTCGAGCAGGACGTTGATCTTGGTCTCCTCGGAGGAGAGCTGGCCCAGGGCGTGGTCGATGGCGCCCAGCGAGCCGGACACGTCCGCCTTGAGGATGATCCGCAGCTCCTTGGCCTGACCGGCCTGGATCTGGCGGTAGAGGTCCTCGAGGGTCGCCCGGCCAGAGCCGCCGCCCAGCGCCGCGACCGCCGCGTTCTTGCGGGTCTCCACCTGGTCGCGCGCGACGATGACGTCCTTCACGACGCGCAGCACGTCACCGGCCTCGGGCACGTCCGACAGGCCGAGGATCACCGCCGCCGACGCGGGGCCGGCCTTGGGGATCCGCTTGCCGGCGGAGTTCTCGAGCGCCTTGATCTTGCCGAACGTGTTGCCCGCCACCACCACGTCGCCGACGCGCAGGGTGCCCGTCTGGACGATGAGCGTTGCCACCGGGCCGCGGCCCTTGTCCAGGCGCGCCTCGATGATCGTGCCCACGGCGTCGCGCTTCGGGTTTGCCTTGAGCTCCTGGAGGTCCGCGACGAGCAGGATGATCTCGAGCAGCTCCTCGAGGCCCACGCGCGTCTTGGCCGACACCGGGACGAGCGGCGTGTCGCCGCCGTAGTCCTCGACCACCACGCCCGCCTCGGCGAGCTCGTTCTTGACCCGGTCCGGGTTGGCGTCCGGCTTGTCGATCTTGTTCATCGCGATGACGAGCGGGACCTTCGCCGCCTTCGCGTGGCTGATCGCCTCGAGCGTCTGGGGCATGACGCCGTCGTCTGCCGCCACCACGATGACCGCGATGTCCGTCACCTTGGCGCCGCGGGCGCGCATGGCGGTGAACGCCTCGTGGCCCGGGGTGTCGAGGAAGACGACGCGTTTGCCGTCCTTGGTGGTGATCTCGGACGCGCCGATGTGCTGGGTGATGCCGCCGCGCTCGCCGGCAGCCACGGCCGTGGACCGGATGGCGTCGAGCAGGCTCGTCTTGCCGTGGTCCACGTGGCCCATCACGGTGACGATGGGAGCGCGCGGGACGAGGTCCTTCTCGTCCTCCTCGGTCTCCTCCCAGAGCTGCTCCTTGGCGGCCTCCGCCGGCGCGCCCTCGTCGTCCTCGTCATCGGAGGCGGTGGCTGCCTGCGGCTCGGCGACCTCGAAGCCCAGCTCCTCGGCGACGAGCGAAGCGGTGTCGCGGTCGATGAGCTGGTTGATCGTTGCGAAGATGCCGCTCTTGATCAGCTCGCGGATGATGTCGGCGGGGCTGACGTCGAGCACCTCGGCGAGCTCCTTGACGGTGATCGTCGCCGGCAGCTCGATGGCGCCGCGCTCGCTCGGGTCCGCGACAGCGGCGCCGCCCGGGACGAAGCCGCCCGGCCGGCGCTGGGGCTTGCGGGGGCCGCGACGGCCGCGCGTGCCGCTCCTACTCCTGGCCATGGGCTCCTCCTTCGGTGGTCGTGTGGTGCAGGGACTCGGGTCGCGAGCCGACGGCCCGCGCGATGGGTTCCGTGGCGGCGAGCAGGTCCCCAGGACCGGCGGCGACCAGGCTCGCGATAGCGGCCGGGATGGCCACGGCCAGCGCATGCTCCAGGGCGCGGCGACGGCCGGCCGCGTCGAAACAGGCGGCGTCGCGGCACAGGTAGGCCCCGCGCCCTGGCAGGCGGCCCGTCTCGTCGATGGCCACGGTGCCGTCCGGGCGGCGGACAACGCGAAGCAGCTCGCGCTTCGGGCGCGGCGTGCGGCAGGCGACGCAGGTCCGGGTCGGGAGCCGGCGTGCCTCTGTGGGCCGGGATCGACCGGCCGTCGCCGCGCCTACGACGACACCTCCCCGGACACCTTCTTGCGCGCCCTGCGGACCGGGGCCGCCGCCGGCTCGGCGGGGGCGTCGGGCGCGGGGGCTGCCTCGCCAGGCGCCGCCGTGGCCGGGATATCGGCCTCGGCCACGGGCTCGGTTCGCCCGTCGGCCGCGGGCTCGGCGGGCACCTCGGGCGCGGCAACGGGCCCCGCCGGCTCGGCGGGCACCTCGGGCGCGGCGGCGGACTCAGCCGCGGGCAGCTCGGGCTCGGCGGCCGCCTCGACCGGCTCCGCGGGCGCCTCGGTCTTGGCGGCCCTCGCCGCCTCCGCGGTTGCCACGTCGCTGCGGATGTCGATCCGCCACCCGGTCAGACGGGCGGCCAGCCGGGCGTTCTGGCCTTCCCGGCCGATCGCCAGGGACAGCATCCGCTCAGGCACGGTGACGCTCGCGATGCGGTGCTCGTCGTCAATGGCGACGCCGATCACCTGGGCGGGCGACAGCGCGTTCGCCACGAAGACGCTCGCGTCCTCGCTCCAGGGGATGACGTCGATCTTCTCGCCGGCCAGCTCGGCGACCACAGCCTGGACGCGCGCCCCGCGCTGCCCCACCGTGGCGCCCACCGGATCCAGCCCCTCCTGGCGGGAGGCGACGGCCACCTTGCTGCGGCTGCCGGGCTCGCGGGCGATCTGCTTGATCTCGACCGTGCCGTTGTGGATCTCGGGAACCTCGAGCTCGAACAGGCGGCGCAGGAACCCCTTGTGGGTCCGCGACACCATGATCTGCGGGCCGCGGGCGGAGCGCTTGACCTCGAGGACGTACGCCTTGACCGGCTGGCCGATCCGGTAGTGCTCGAGCTGGCTCTGCTCGCTGGTGTTGAGGATCGCCTCGACGTTCTTGCCCACGTCCAGCACGATGGCGCGCGGCTCGACGCGGCTCACGGATCCCGTGATCAGCTCGCCCTCGCGACTCGCGAACTGGTCGAACACCTGGTCCCGCTCGACCTCGCGGATCCGCTGCATGATGATCTGCTTGGCGGTCTGCGCGCCGATCCGGCCGAAGTGGTCCGCATCCAGCTGCTCGGTGAACAGCACCTCTCCGGTCCGCGCGTCCGGCTTGGTCTGGCGGGCCTCCTCGATCCCGATCTCGAGGTTCGGGTCCTCCACGTCGTCCACAACCTGGCGGCCGCGGAACACGTCGATCCGGCCGCTCTCCGACTCGACACGGACGAAGATGTCCTCCTCGCCCGAGACGCGGCGGTAGGCCTGCTGGATCCCGTCCTCGAGGGCACGGACGAGCGCCTCGCGCGATACCTGCTTCTCGGCGTTGAGCTGGAGGAGCGCGGTGACGAAGTCGCGACTCACTTGGCGCTTCCCTCCTCTGCCCAGCGTCGACGGGGTCACCTCGACACAAAGAAACGTGGGTTGGTCACCCACGTTCGGTGGCGGCCCTCAAAAGTTGCCCGGAGTATACACCCGGGCCCGTGGACCGCCATCAGGGAGGCCGTCCGCGCCGTCCTCGTGGTAGCCTCGCCTGCCATGTCGGAGACCCTTCGCCTGACCGCCGCCCTGTCGTCCCTCAACCTGCGCCTCGAGCCCCTCGACGGGGCTCGGCCCGTTGACCCGCCCAACGACCTGTTCAAGCTCGGCGAGCTGCTGCTCGATGCCTACCGCGCCGCGTCGGGTGATCCGAAGTCCGTCCCGGCCGACGAGCAGGTGGCCGGCGCGGACGCGCTCGAGGCCGTGGACGGGCTCCTCTCGGGCACCTACGGGACGTTCGACGCCGAGGCGTCCGAGCTGGTCGAGCGCGAGGGACGCGTGGTCTCCGCCACGCTGGTCACCGAGCCCGAGGGCGGCCCGATGGTGGCGATCGCGATGACGCACCCGACGTGGCAGCGGAAGGGCCTCGCCCGGGCGAGCGTCGCCCGCGCCATG
>JAKAHL010000209.1 GCA_021815005.1 Chloroflexota bacterium | reverse complement strand
CAGCGCCAGGCGCAGGTCGTCCTCGCGCAAGGGGGCCTCGGCCCCCGCCTCGAGATCCAGCACGCCCAGCGTGTCGCCCTCCGCCTGCAACGGCACGCACAGTTCGCTGCGCACGCGGGGATCGTCTGCCACGTAGTCGGGATCGGCGCGCACGTCGGTCACGAGCGCGGGCAGCCCGGTGCGGATCACGCGCCCGATGACGCCGCGCGCGGGATCGAACGGCGGTGGCAGCGACCCATACCCGCGATGCGCCCCCAGGCGCCAGCGCTCCCCGTCGCGGAGGATGAGCGTGACGAAGCGCTGGCCCAGCAGGGTGCCCAAGCGCTCGACCACGGCGTCGAGGGCCGCCTCGGCGGGGCCGTGGCGGGCCAGCAGCGCGCCCACGGCGGCGATGCCGTCCAGCACATCGCGGGTGCGCCGCTGCTCGGTGACGTCGATCCCAGCGCCGATCACGTGGGTCACCACCCCCGCCCCGTCGGTGAGACAGGCATTGGACCAGCGGATCAGCCGCTCCTCGCCGGACGCGCTCACCCAATGGTTCTCGGTGATGCCGGGGGCCTCGCCGGCGGCCAGACGGGCGAACCGGGCACGCACAGCCGCTGCCTCCGCGGCCGGCACGAGCACCTCCCAGAAGGGCCGGCCGACCAGCTCGCTGAGCGCGCGCCCGCTCACCTCCAGGGCCGCGCGGTTGAGACGCACGATGCGGCCCTGGGCATCGAGCACGCTGACCATGGTGCCCATCACCTCGAGCACGGCGTCGAGGAAGCGCTCGCGCTCGTGGAGCTGCTGCGCTGCCGCCTGCGCGGCGGTCATGTCGCGGCTGACGGAGACGCTCCCCAAGAGCTGGCCCGCGACGAAGACGGGCTGCACGGTCGACTCGATCCAGCGTTCGGTGCCGTCGCGCAGGCGCACGCTGCCCGAGCCGCGCCAGGTCCGCCCGGCCCGGCGCGCCGCGACGAAGGCCGCCTCGTCCCCCTCGGCGGCCATGCGGTAGGGGAGCAGCTCGCCGAACGGCCGGCCCAGCGCCTCGTCCGAGGTGTAGCCGAACATCCGCGCCGCCGAGGGACCCCAGAGCGTGACGAGGTTCTCGGGATCGGTGGCAAAGACCGCGTCGTGGAGGTGGTCGAGCACGACCTCGGCGAGGGCATGCGATGCCCAGAAGTTCCGACCGCCGACGGTGGCGTCAGCGGCTCCTGACGGGCCATGGGCCCGTGGTCCGCGGCGCGACATGGGGGGCTGCTCCGTGCGCGATACTGTCCCGCACCGACACCACAGTGTCGGGTCCGGGACGGAGCGGTGGGAATCTGCCAGATGGCCCGATCTGGGCCACCCTAGGCTACCCGACCGGGCAGGTGGCCGCCCCCGGGTCGGCACCGCCGCCGCGCGGCGGGCGAGACCGGGCCGACCCGGTACCTGTGGCGGTTCGGGGCTGGCCCAGCCGGGCCATAGCCGGACCGGACCGGACCGATACCCTGAGGCGCGCTATGGCGACCGAGCGCGTGTGGCAGGCCACGCGCCTGCCGATGACGGTCCGGGGGCGCCGATGGGTGCTGCTCGGCGGGGCCGCCCTCGAGCTCCTCGCGGTGTACGCGCTGGTGCGCCTCACCGGCGGGGCCCCCAACCCGCTCGTCCATCTCGCCTATCTCGGGATCGCCTGCGGTGCCCTGGGCGGCGGCCTCTGGGGCGGCCTCCTCGCGGGCCTGGCGGCGGGGCTGCTCCTCGGTCCCCTGATGCCCGACAGCACGGCCGCCTCGGTGAGCATCGTGGGCCAGTGGGGTTGGGCCATCCGCCTGGCCGCCTATCTCGGCGCGGGCGGCGTGGTGGGCTGGGCCAGCGACCACACCCAGCGCTCCTGGCGGGCCGCCCACCAGGCGGCCCTGGCGGCACGCACCACGGAGCTCCGGCAGGCCTCCGAGGCGCGCCTCGCCGAGACCCTTGAGGCCGCCGCCGAGGGGATCCTCGTCTTCGACGGCAGCCTGCGGCTCGTGCGCTGCAACGCCGCCGCCGAGGCGCTGCTGGGCCAGGCGCGGGCCGCGCTCCTCGGGCTCACGCCCGACCAGCTGGCCGACGCCTTGGGGCTGGCCGCCCGGCCCGAGCTGGCCCTGATCCGCGCGCGGATCGAGTCGGCCATCGCGGCCGGTACCCTGCCGCCGGCGCGGGAGGTGGAGCTGGCGGGCCCGGGGGGCACCCGGCGCGTGCTGGAGGTCCGGGTCCGCCCGCTGCGGGCCGCGACGCCCGACGAGGGCCTGGTGCTGACGCTCCACGAGGTGAGCGCCGCGCACGCCCTGGCCGCGCGGCGGGCCGCCGAGCTGGCCGACCTGCAGGCGGTGGCCGAGGCAACCGCGGGGGCCACCTCCGCCGCGGCTGCCGCCGAGATCCTGCTTGCCGAGTTCGCCCGGACCACACCGCTCGTGGCGGCGGCGATCTACCTCTTCGACGCCGCGTCCACCCAGCGCCTGGCAGTGTGGACCGCGCCTGGCTCGGACGCCCTCCCGCCGCTGATGCCGCCCGAGGCGGCGTCCGCGCTGCGCGGGCTGGCGGCCCAGGGGGTGCAGCGGGTTCCCCTCGATCGGCTGCCGGCCCCGCCGAGCGGCCCCGCCCAGCTCGCGGCGCGCGGGGCCCGTGCCCACCTGGTGGTGCCCCTGGGCGCGAACGGGATCCTCGTGGGGGTCCTGCTCGGGGCCACCCGCCTGGCGCCCGGGCCGCTTGCCCCCGACGAGGTGGCGCACCTGCGGGCCAGCGGCGCGCTGGCCGCTGGGATCGTGCGCCGCGCGCTGGCCGACGAGGAGGCGGCTCAGCAGCGCGAGCGGCGCCGCATCGAGGCGGTGCTCGCGGACCCGGAGCTCCTCGTCCCGCACTTCCAGCCGATCGTCGATCTGGCCGCCCGACGGGTGGCCGGCTACGAGGCGCTGGCCCGCTTCCGGGCCGAGCCCGTGCGGGCCCCCGACCGCTGGTTCGCGGAGGCCGGCGCGGTGGGCCTGGGCGCCGAGCTGCAGGCCCTCGCGGTGCGGCGGGCGTGTGCAGTGGCACAGGCGGCGAGGCTACCGGCCGGCACCTTCCTCTCGCTCAACATCAGCCCCCGCCACCTCGCCGATCCCGCGGTGGCGGCCGCCCTGGAACACGCCGCGTTCGAGCGCCTGGTGATCGAGGTGACCGAGGAGGAGGCGGTGGCCGACTATGGCGCCCTGCGCGCGGCGGTCGCGCCGTATCTCGCCCGGGGGGCCCGCCTCGCGGTGGACGACGTGGGGGCAGGCTATGCCTCGATGCGCCACGTGACCGAGCTGCGCCCCGACTACGTCAAGCTCGACGCCCTGCTCGTGCGCGACCTCGGCGACGACTCGGCGCGTCGAGCCCTGCTGGACGCCCTGGTCGGCTTCGCGGGCGCCATCGGTGCGGTGCCCATCGCGGAGGGGGTGGAAACCCCCGCCGATCTCGCGCTCCTCGCGCGCACCCGCGGCCCGCTGCTCGTACAGGGCTACGCGATCGCCCGGCCGGGCCCGGCCTGGCCCGCGGTGGCGCCGGGGCTCGTGGGCACCCCGGCGACCCGCCGATCGCGGGCCCTCAGCGTGCCGACCGGGCCCTCTGTTTCGCCCTGTCCCGATGGCCCAGGCCCGGCGCACACACTCAGCGGCCAGGCTCCCAGCGCGTGACACTCACGCGACGCTGCGCGGAGCCCGAAGCTCCGCGAATGTGAGATCGTGAAGACCCTGCGCGCGGCACGGCAGACCGAGCCGCGCGGGCAGCGGGGTCCCGCCACTGGCCCACCCGGCGCGTCCATTCGCCACGCTCCGCCGCCATCTCAGGCCCAAGCGATCGTGCGGTGCATACGGCGCCCGATACAGACAGACCTGTCCGACGCCGACCCGATCCTTGTCAAGTCTTGACAGGCACCGTCGGCCGCGTCTCCGGGGCTCTCTGCGGCGCCAGCACCCCCTTGACAAAGGGTCCGAAACCCTTGACACGGGCCCGCAACGGGCGCATCATCCCGCCTGCGAAGCCGTGTCAAGACTTGACACGGCGCTAGCTGTCTCCGGCGGGTCGCAACGGCCCGCACCGGCACCCATCCGACCCCACCCGCCAGCAACCGAGAGGATCCTTGTCCACAGGCGCCGTCGCGAGCGTCAAGTCGAAGCTCGACATCGTCGAG
>JAKAHL010000208.1 GCA_021815005.1 Chloroflexota bacterium | reverse complement strand
GTCCGCCTGGAGCGTCTGCGCGTCCTGGCTCTGTTGCGCCGTCAGCTTCTGCTGGGCCTGCTGGAGCGAGAGCTGGGCGTTGCTGAGCGACGCCTGCGCCTGGACGATCTGGTCCGCCGTGGGCCCTGCCTGAACCTGGGCCAGCGATGCCTGGGCGTTCGCCAGCGTCGTCTGCGCCTGCTGGCGGGCGGCCTCGCTGTTGACGACCGAGTTCTGAGCCGAGTGCTGCTGGCTGGTCACCCCCAGAGCCGCCGAGTTGAGCGCGTTCTGGGCGGCCGCGAGGGCGGTCGCCGAGGGATGGCCCTCGTCCACCGACAGCTGCGCCTGCGCCGCCGCGAGGTTCGCCTTGGCGACGGCAACGTTGACGTTCGCGCTCGTCGGGTCGGCGGTGGCCAGGACCTCGCCCTTGGTGACGGTCTGGCCGACAGCCACCGGCACGGTCTGGACGACCCACGTCGTCGCGGTCGTGGCCGAGGAGGTCGTGGTGGTGGACGCGCTGGAGATGACCTCCGGGTCGGCACCGAAGCCCAGGCCATAGGCGACCGTGGACTGCACGCTGCCCGTCGCGACCGCCTGGACCGCCACGGTTCCCGTGGTCGCGGTCGAGGTCAGATATTGCGGCGCGCCCGAGCCCCCGAGGTTCGGGCCGACCACCGCGTAGCCGGCCGCGCCGACTCCGATCACGATCAGAGCCACCGCGGCCAGCGCCTTGAGTCTCATCATGCGTCCTTTCTCATCGTGCGTCCTCTCGCACCCTCACCCGCGGCAGCAGCCTTCCGTCCCGGGCCCGCACGTCCCTGCGGCCCCTGGCGCATGCCCCGCGTCGGGTGGACCGTGGACGCTCGGCTGGCGGTTCTCGCTGACCATCGGTCCGACCGGCCCGCTCGCGCCGTCGTCCACGCCTGGGTCATCCGCACGGTCTCGGGCAGATGATCGATCCGCTCTCTGAGGTCTTCCTGAGGGTTTGGGACGGCCTCGGGCCGGCTGGCGGGAGCGACGGACTCAGCCCCGGGCCCGGGACTCCGGCCCTGGCCCCGGGGCGCTGATCCGGCCGGATCAGCGCCCCGGCCGCGATCCGCCCGAGGCGCGCGGCCACGTCGTCAGGCGGCCCCTCGTTGATCGCGGCCTGCATCGCCGCGCGGTCCATGCCCGGCTCGGGCCAGCCGGCCCGGTGCGCCCACGTCTCGAGCAGCAGCACGATGACCAGGACCCGGGCCACCACCAGCCGGCGGGAGGAGGCGAGCGTCACGAATCCCGGCCGGGGACCTCTCCGCGAGGCTGGAGACGGATGACCGGGAACGCGCGACTGGTCGCCCGCGCGTAGCGGGCGTAGTCGGGCGCGAGCCCGACGATCCGGTCCCCTACACGGTGCGGGTACCGGATCGGGCGTCAGCGCGGGCACGTTCGGGGGACCGGCCCCGCGACGTCAACGTCCGAACGGCCTGACGCGAGCTGCTACCGAGCTGGCGGAGCGGGTGAGATTCGAACTCACGAGGCTTTCGCCCGGCGGTTTTCAAGACCGCTGCCATCAACCACTCGGCCACCGCTCCGCCGCGGAGCATAGCGCGGGCCGGCACCGCCGCACCCCCCGGACGGGTCCGGCGGCCGGTGGTCCGGGGATCAGCCCTGGATCACCACGGTGTTGGCGATCTTGTCGTGCCAGCCCTGCTTGTGGGCGTCGATCAGGATCCAGATGAACCCGAGGTAGAGGATCACCGAGCTGATCCAGTACCCGACCAGGCGGAGGATGGCCTGGCCGCCGGTCACCGGCCCGCCATCGACCTCGCGGACGACGCGGATGTGGAGCATCTTCATGCCGGGCGTGGCGCCGCCGTGGGCCCAGAACCACGGGAAGTAGCCCAGCCAGATCACGAAGATCGCCAGCAGCCAGACCAGTGCGCCCGTGCCCGCGACGGCCCCGCTGTTCGCGCTTGCCCCGGCGGCCGTCACGCCGCCGAGGACGAGCGAGACGACGATGACGAGGAGCCACGTGACCACCGCGTCGATGATGTAGGCGACGAGCCGGGATCCGCCGCTCGCGTACGCCACGCCAGGTGCCGGCCCGGCGACGGGCGGCACCCAGCTCGACTGCGGCGGCGTGGCGTACGGCTGCGGGCCCGGCGATGCCGGGGGCGGCGGGGGCGCTGACGCCGGGGGCGGCGGGGGCGGCGTGAAGGCCATGGCTGATCCTCCCTGGGGCAGGCGCGAGGCGGGCGTCTGTGGCGGCGCCCCCTCAGGCGCCTGCCGCCGGCCCGAGCCGATCGGTCGCGAGATACGGGCGGAGCGCGGCCGGCACCGTCACCGAGCCGTCCGGCCGCTGGTACTGCTCGAGGATCGCCGCCACAACACGAGGGAGCGCGAGCCCCGAGCCGTTGAGCGTGTGGACCAGCTCCGGCCTGGCGCCCTTCTCGGGACGATATCGAATCTGCATCCGGCGCGCCTGGTAGTCGCCGAAATTCGAGCAGGAACTCACCTCGAGCCAGCGCTCGACCGCCGGCGCCCAGACCTCGAGATCGTACTTCTTGCGCTGGACGAAGCCCATCTCGCCGGTGCTCATGAGCAGCTTGCGGTACGGCAGCCCGAGCCGCTGGAGCAGGATCTCGGCGCGACCGGTCATCCACTCGAGCGCCGCCTCGCTGGCCTCGGGCCGCTCGAACAGCACCATCTCGACCTTGTCGAACTGGTGGACGCGCAGGATGCCGCGGGTGTCCTTGCCGGCCGCGCCCGCCTCGCGCCGGAAGCAGGGCGTGTAGGCGCAGTACCGGATGGGGAGCTGGTCCGCCTCGAGGATCTCCTCGCGGTGCAGGTTGGTGACCGGGACCTCGGCCGTGGGCACCAGGTACAGCTCGTCACGGGTGACGATGTACATCTGGTCTTCCTTGTCGGGAATCTGCCCGGTCCCGCGTGCCGAGGCGGTGTTGACCACCGCGGGCGGCCACACCTCGGTGAAGCCGTGCTCGGTCGTGTGGACGTCGAGGAACCAGCTGATCAGCGAGCGCTGGAGCCGGGAGCCGGCGCCCTTGTACACCGGGAAGCCGGAGCCGGCGATCTTTGCGCCGCGCGGGTTGTCGATGATGTCGAGCGCCTCACCGATCTCCCAGTGGGGCCTGCGCTCCCAGGTGGTGCCGTCGGCCTCGGTGACCACGCGCGAGGCGTTCTCGCCCCAGGTGAGGACGGTGACGTTGGCCTCCTCGCCGCCGACCGGGACCTCGGGGTCGGGCGGGTTGGGGATGCGCAGCAGGAGGTCCTCCAGCTGCTGCTCGGTGGTGGCGAGCTCGGCGTCGATCTCCGCGATGCGGGCCCCGGCCGCGGTGCTCCTCGCCTTGAGCGCGGCGACCTCCGGCCCGCTGGCCGCGGCGCCGCCCCGAACCGCGTCGCCCACCTGCTTGCTGGCCGCGTTGCGCTCCGCCTTGAGCGCGTCCGACTCGGCCTGGAGCCGACGGCGGCGGGCGTCCACCTCGATCGCCTGGTCCACGAGGGCCGGATCCTCGCGCTTGTCGATCGCGCCCTGCCGGATGCGGTCCGGCTCGTCGCGGAGCCGCTGGACGCCGACGCTCATGCGGTGGCCTCCCCTGCTGCCGCGCCAGCCTCGGCGAGGCGCGAGATGGTGAACTGGCGCTCCAGGCTGGCGAGCAGCCAGCCGGCCCGCGGCCCGTTGGGCCGGCCGAGGAACGCGAGGTAGATCGCGTTGAACGCGGCCTTGGCGTCGATGCCGTGGCTGGCCGCTACGGCGAAGATGGCCGTCTGCCACTGCTCCCCGGTGACCGGCGTGTCGCCGCCGGCGGCCTCGCCCAGCGCGCGCAGGAACCCGCGCTGCTCGGCGCGGAGGAGCTCGGCCTCGGCGGGCAGCCCGTCGCGGCGGATCTCGATCCTCGCCCGCTCGGGCGCGTAGGCGTCGAGCCAGCGGCGGACGGCGTTGAGGCGCGTGTCGTACTCGGCCCGCTCGGCAGCCGTGAGGCGGCCGCCCTTCTCCGCCTCCACGCGCGCCAGCACGTCCACGCCCGGGACCTGGGCGAGCAGGGCGAGATGCCCGAACGGCGGGCGGTAGGCATCGGCGGCGGCCGTGAGGTCCGCGTCCGCGTTGAGCAGCGAGAAGCGGAAGATGTTCTCGTGGCCCGACGGCAGCTCGCCGCGGACCTCCTTGCCGGCGGTGGCGTCAG
>JAKAHL010000207.1 GCA_021815005.1 Chloroflexota bacterium | reverse complement strand
TGGCCAGCCTTGTGTTCCTGGCCAACCCGGACGAGGAGATCGGATCGCCCGCGTCGACGCCGCTGGTGCGCCAGGCGGCCGCCGGCGCCGACGCGTGCCTCGTGTTCGAGTGCGCGCGCGCCAACGGCGACATCGTGTCGAGCCGCAAGGGCACGATCGACCTGGTGGTCACCGTGCTGGGCAGGGCGTCGCACGCGGGGGTCGAGCCCGAGCGGGGCAGGAGCGCCATCCTCGAGGCCGCCCGCCTCACCACGGACCTCCACGCGCTCAACGGCCGCTGGCCCGGCGTGACCGTGAACGTGGGCGTGATCGAGGGCGGCACCCGCCCGAACGTGGTGGCGGAGCAGTGCCGGATCCAGGTGGACATACGGTCGGCCACGCGCGAGGGGCTGGGCGCGATCGAGGCCGCGATCGCCGAGCTGACGGCGCGCTCGGTGGCCGTGCCGGACGTGACCTTCGAGCTGGAGGTGACCAGCAGGCACGAGCCGATGGAGAAGCTCGAGCGCTCCGGTCGGCTTGCAGACCACGCCATCGCGCTCGCCGAGGCGATGGGCTTCGATCTCCGCGACGCCGCGACCGGCGGCGCGTCCGACGCCAACACGACAGCGGGGATGGGCGTGCCCACGCTCGATGGGCTCGGGCCGATCGGCGGTCTGGACCACTCGCCCGGCGAGTACCTCGAGGTGGCGTCGATCGTGCCCCGCACCACGCTGCTGGCCGGGCTGATCGTGACCATCGGGCGCGATCCCGAGGTGCGCGCCTGGGCCGCCGAGCGTCGATCAAGGGCGCGCGCGACCGCTTCCTGAGCCGCGGCCGGACGTCGGCTGCGCGGGCCTCCCTACGCGACGCCGGCGAACCGGGCGCCCGCCACCAGCGCCACGCCGACGGCCAGCCCCAGCAGCAGGTTCCGTCGCCACGCCACCACGGCGAGACACGCGACCACGCCCAGCACCTGCACGCCGCCCTGGAGGGTGGGCGCGCCGTCGGCTGTCTTGCCCACGAGCACGTTGGCCGCCGCGAGCGAGGCCAGCACGGCCGGCCCCACGAGGCGCAGGTAGAGAAGCGCGCGCGGTGGCAGCCGCTCGATCCCCGGGGCCAGGATGGGCAGGGCCCGCGACGGGTAGGTCGCCGCGAGCATGAGCACCGCCAGCAGGACGAGCTGGGTGCTCACGACGGGCCTCCCGACTCGAGGGCGCCAACCTCCGCGATGGCCCGGTCGATGGCCACCGGCGTGGCGGCCAGGTCCGACTCTGGCGCCGCGGGAGGCTCGGGCGGAGCCGGCGTCGCCATGCCCAGGAGCGGGCCGAGCAGCCCGCCCGCGATGATCCCGAGCGCCGGCCCGACGAGCAGCGACAGGCCGGTGCCGATGATCGCGCCGGCGCCTGCCGCCACGGCCTCCCGGCGGCCGGTCGCGAGCCCGACGGCCAGGCCGCCCATGGCCGCCGGGAACACGATGTCCAGCCCGAGGCGGCTCGGGTCGGGGATCGCACCGCCCAGCAGCACGCCGGCAACCGTCGCCACGTTCCACGGCAGGAACACGCCCAGGATGGCGGCGATCCAGTAGCCGGGCACGTCGATGCGCCCGAGCCGGTGGAAGTGCGCTGCCGACAGCGCGAACGCCTCGTCGGTCAGGAAGTGGCTCATCGCGATGCGCCGCGGCAGGGGGATCTCGCGGAAGCGCGGCGCCAGCGATGCGGAGTACAGCAGGTGGCGCGCGTTGAGGAAGAACGTCAGCACCACGATCGGGGCCCACGGCAGCCCGGCGGCGATGTACCCCGCCGCGGCGAACTGCGACGCCCCGGCGAACACGAGGACGCTCGACGCCACCGCCTCGATGGGGGAGAAGCCGGCGTTGCGCGCCGCCAGCCCGAACACGAGGCCGAAGGCGGCAACCGAGACGGCGATCCCGAACGTGTCGAGCAGCAGGCGTCGGCGGGCGGAGCGCACGTCGAGCGGGCGGGACGACTGGGCGGCCGGCGCGCTCATCGACGCGGAGGAGCCGGGGCGGGGCGGTCCGGGGCCGGCAGGGCCGCGGCGCCTACCGGAGGAACGTCTTGCCGCAGGTCCCGTCACAGACCGCGTACACGGCATGCCGCTCCACGGCGTAGCCCGCCACGTGGAGCAGGCCGCGGCATCCCTTGGTCGGGCACTTGTAGACCCACCAGCGGTCACTCGCGTCGAGCGGGGTCGCCTCCGCCGCGAGCTTGTCGGCCAGGCCCTCGCGCGAGGCGACCGCCGACGCGACGGCAGCGGCGCGCTCCGCCTCGCTCTCGCTCGAGTAGGGGTAGTTCTGCCCGACGTTCGACGTCACCTGCGCCTCCGCTCCTTGCCGTGCCCCTGGCGTCTCGGGCGCGCCTGGCCCGCCGGCGGCGCGCCCGAGAATACCACCGGCCTGGGGCCGCCCGGGCGCCGGAGCCAGGCCGGTGGCCCGCTCAGCGGACCGCCGCCAGGCCCGCGCTCCGGGGGTCCGCGATCGCCGCCAGCGATCCGCCGGCCGCCGGGCCTCCCTCCACCAGCTCGATCGCGTGCTCATGGCCGAGGCCGCCGTCGTACGGGACCTGCGTGAGCCGGTGCCCAAGCGCGCGCAGCTCGTCGGACACGCCGTCCGCCAGCGGCCCGTCCGCCAGCACGGTCAGCGGCGGCCCGAACCACGAGTCCGGCTCGACGGTGACGCGCGGGGCCGCGACCGCGGTTGCGACGTCCGCCCCGCCGTCCACGAGCGCCGACACCAGCTGGGCGTGGATCTGCGGCTGGATGTCGCCGCCCATCGACCCGGCCACGATCCACGGTCGGCGCTCGCCCGCGCGGAACAGCATGCCGGGCAGCAGCGTGTGGGCCGTGCGGCGCCCGGGCGTCAGCTCGTTGGGGTGGCCGGGGACCAGCGAGAACGAGGCGCCGCGGTCCTGGAAGTGAACGCCCGTCGCCGGGTCCACCACGCCCGACCCGAAGCCCGCCGCGTTGGACTGGATCAGGCTCACCGCGTTGCCGGCCGCGTCCACGACCGCGAGGTAGATGGTGCCCCCCACCAGCGTTCGGACCGGTGCCGGTGCCGGGTCCGCCGCTTGCCGGTCGATCCGCCCGGCAAGCGCCTCGGCGTGGTGGTCCGAGAGCAGCGCGGACACCGGCACCTCGCGTGCTGCCGGGTCCGCGAGGAACTGGTCGCGGTCCGCGTACACGAGCTTGGCCGCCTCGAGCATGAGGTGGGACCACGCCGCCGACGACCAGCCCCGGCCGTCGTAGACGGCGCCGGCGGGCAGCTCGAACCGCTCGAGGACCCGCAGCAGCATCAGCGCCAGGAACCCCGACGAGTTGGGCGGGTGCGTGGTCACGCGCACACCGCGGTACGAGGCCTCGACGGGCACGCCCCAGTCCGATCGGTGGCGCTGCAGGTCCGGCACGGTGTGGAGGCCGCCGGCCGCACGGAGCCCGGCGACGACACGCTCCCCGAGGTCCCCGTCGTAGAACGCGTCGAAGCCCTCGTCCGCGAGGGTGCGGAGGGTGGTCGCCAGCGCCGGCAGCCGCACGATCTCGCCGGGTCGCCACGGTCTGGCCCCCGGGCGCCACACGCTCCCGAAGCCGTTGGCCCAGGGCTCGCCGGCAATGTCGTTCCAGAGCCCCTCGACGGCGCGGATCAGCCCGTCCCACGCGGGGAACCCGGCCTCGGCCTGCTCGATCGCGGCGGCCAGCACGGCGTGCCGCGAGAGGCGTCCCCAGCGGCGGTGCGCGTCGGACCAGGACCGCACGGCGCCGGGCACGGTGATCGCGTGCGGTCCGCGAAGCGGCACCCGGCTCAGCCCCGCGCGCCGGAGCACGTCCGCGGACAGACCGCCCGGCGACCGTCCGGATCCGTTGAGGGCCGTCTGCACGCCCGCCGCCTCGTCCCAGACCAGCCAGAACGCGTCGCCGCCGACGCCGCACCCGTTGGGCATCACCACGCCCAGCACGGCGTTGGCGGCGATCGCCGCGTCCACCGCGTGCCCGCCTGCCGCGAGCGCGGCCAGCCCCGCCTGGGTCGCGAGGTGGTGGGGCGCGACAACGGCCCCGCGCGCCCCGCGCGCCAGCCGAGCGGGAGCCAGCGCCGGCTGGCGCGCCGCGAGCGGCTCAGGCATCGCCGGCCACCTCGGCGGAGGTCGGGGCCGCGACGGCCCGGCCCAAGATCGGA
>JAKAHL010000206.1 GCA_021815005.1 Chloroflexota bacterium | reverse complement strand
GCGCCGGCGGCCGCGCCGGCGGCCGCGCCGGGGACGGGGGGCTCGAGCGGCGCGCCCAGGGCGGCGTGGGCCGCGCCCTGGTCCCAGGCATACAGGCGCCGCGCATCGAGGAACGCCGCCTCCGCGGCGCGGTCCACCGTCACCGGGTAGAGGCGGGCCCCGGCGGGCCGCACGTGGAGGATCCCGAAGCGCTCCGCCGGAGGGACCGGGTAGGGCACGGGGTCCGCGCGGCGCCCGATGAACTGGGCCCGGGCAAGCGCAGCCAGCTGGAGCGCGGTGTCCGGGGAGAGATGCGCGCCGGTCTTGTAGTCGAGAAGCCAGATCACCCCGTCGATCTCCACGAACGCGTCGGCCGTCCCCCCGTACTCGTAGCGGGGCGAGCAGACCATCGCCTCGACCGCCAGGAAGCGCGGGTGGAAGGCGGCCAGGAAGTCGCGCTGGTACGCCTCGAGGTAGGGACGCACCTCGGGATCGACCGCCACCGGGTCGCCCCGGCCCAGCCCCTCGGCCACCGCGTGGACCCGGGTGCCCAGCTCGGCCGCCACGTCGCGGCGGTAGTCGGGGATGCGCTTCAGCCAGTCCACCGCCGCCTGCGTGCCGCCCGAGGCCACCATGCGCGAGGACGTCAAGGTTGCGCACCGCGCAGGCCGCGGTCTCCCGCTTCGTCCACCCCACCAGGGCCGGCTTGTCCTTGATCCCGAGCACCGTGGTCACGCTCGGATACCAGGGCCCCCGTTCCAGCGGTAGCGGTGGCGCGCGTCGCGCACCAGGCCCACGGTGGGCAGCTCGACGGGCGCCTCGCGGGCCCGCTCGAAATCTGACGTGCTTGCTGACATATCCGGTCCCCTCGTGCTCCCCCGTGGCCGTGTTCCCTGCCACCCGCCGCAGCCATCGCCGCAGACGCGCGTGGCTGCCGGGCCGAGCCGGAGTAGTCAGAGTCTGACAGAATGTCAGTCCGTTGTCAACAGCTGACGCACGGGGGCGCGGGTTGGTAGGATGCCGCCGATGCCCGAGACGGTGGGGGCCTGGTTCCGACGCATGCGGCTGCGAGCGGGGTACCGCAGCCAGGCCGACCTCGCGCGCGCCCTCGGCCTCGCCCGTGCCGCGGTGGCCAACTGGGAGAGCGACAGCGTGGCCGGCCGCCCCTCGCGCTCGGTCCTCCCGCAGCTCGCGCGCCTGCTCGGCTTGCGCGCCGACGAGCTCGCTGCGCGCTTCGGGATCGACACGGCCCCGCCCGCCCCGCCGCCGCTCGACCCGGCCATCCTGGCCGCGATCGAGGAGGCCGTGGCCCGCGGGGTGGCCCGGGGCGTGGCGGAGGCGCTGTCCCGCGCGGCTCCGCCGCGCGAACCGTCGAGCACCGCGGCGCCGCCGACCGAGTCAGCGCCGATGCCGGAGCCGCACTGACCCGTCGCGACGGCTACCCCGCCCCGGGCACCCGCTCCGGCTGGTCGTAGGTCGCAGGCGCCCGCGTGCCGCACCTCAGGCAGGGGCGCTGCGGCTCCCACACGAACTGCCAACCGCAGCCGGGCTTGCGACAGCTCCACACCCCGTACTGTCAGGCGATCGACGCGGCCCCGGAGCCCGCCAGCTTGACCGCCGAGGCGAGCGCGTCCACCTGGTCGTCGTGGGCCCCAGCCGGGAAGGTGCGCAGCTCGTCGGCCAGAGCCGGCCACCAGGGCGCATCCGCGGGCCGGAGCACCTTGCCCGCCGCTGCCCGCGCCGCGAGGAGCGTGGCGCGGGTGACCTTGTCGCGGTCGGCGCCCGTGCGCTCGACCGGCACGATGGGGAGCAGCGTGCGGCGCAGCGCCTCCTGCACCGCCGCGGCCTGGTAGGCGACCTGCTCGATGCCGATCGCCTGCACCTCGGGCCACAGGTGGCCCATGGCCTCGATCTCGGCGAGGGTCCGGTTGAAGTCCCAGTGCCCGCGGCGCAGGTCGAGCACGTACACGGTGTTCAGGGTGTCCACCCCGATGGTGACGCCCACCGTGTAGTCGGCCTCGGTGCGCTGGCTGATCGCGAGGTCCCAGAACTGGAGGATCGTCAGGCCGTGGGGCACGCTGCCGCAGACGGGCCAGCGCTCGGGGTCGAACAGCACGGTCTCGGAGGGGCGCGGTTCGTTGAGGAACTCCTGCGGCCAGACCAACGGGTCCTGTGCGTCCATCTGCGCCTTGCGCGCCGCGAGGTCGGCGAGGGACCACATCTCGGGCCAGATCGGCTGCCCGTCGGGCTGGAACACCCGCTGGGCCACGTCCACCACGTGCCAGCCGGAGCCGGGGGCCAGCCAGTAGCTGTACAGATCATCGAAATGCTTGCGGGTCCCGGTGGCCAGCACCCGGCCGCCCGGCGCGAGGACCGGCTCGATCTCCCGGCTCCACCAGGCGCGGGTGCGCGCCCGCATCGCCGCGGAGGCGGTGCTGGCGGTCGACTCGAGGTCGTCCACGAGCAGCAGGTCGCAGTGGCGCCCGGCGACCTGCCCGCCCCGGCCCACCGCGAAGACGCTGACGTCCTTGCCCTGGAGCCCCCGGGGACCCTGGCGCGCGTCGGCGAGGAGGAGCTCGTGCGCATTCCAGGGCACGCCCACGAAGGTCGGCCGTCCACGGGGATCGAGCGCACGGGCGAAGCGGGCGATGAGCGGCCGGTTGGCCTCGAGCTCGTGGCGCAGCTCGGCGAGGAACCCGCGGGCCAGGCGGTCGGTCTCGCTCACGATCCCCACCCGCAGCTGGTGGTCCGCGCACAGCGCGAACAGCGCGTGGGTGAGGATGGTGGTGGTCTTGGCGTGCCCGCGCGGCCCCAGGATGAACACGCGGCGCAACGCCGGATCGTCCATGGCCGCGTACCACGCCCGATGGAACGCGGGCGCCGGCAAGCGGAAGGCGCGGTACGCGCGGGCGAAGGCCGCCGTATCGGTGAGCGGGGGCGGCGGCGATGCCGCCGCCCCCGGGTCCACCGCACGGCACCGCCGCTCGGTGGCCACGGCGCGCTCCAGGCGGGCCACCCGCGTCAGCAGGCCGGCCCTCACGGGTCCACCCGCTCGGGCGGGTCCGCGTCGGGCGGGGCAGCCCGCTCGGAGCGGTCCGCCAGCTGTGCCAGCTGTACCTCGAGCCGCGCAATCCGCGCCGCCAGGTCGCTCCTCTCGAGCAGGCGCGTCGCCGGCGTGACGACGGCCACGGCCAGACGCACCCGTGCGGGGGAGGACTCCATGGCGATCACGTCGCGGGCGGCCAGCTCGAGAAACGCCTGGAAGGCGGCCACATCACGGAGCCCGCGGAACGGCTCGAGCTCGTCGGTGGCCCGCCGGCGGCGCCGGTGCGCGCCGCCCAGACGACGCGCGGCCGCGACCGCCTCGGCCTGCGCCGGATCGTGGAGCCGGCAGAAGGGCCGGTCGCCCTGCGGGGTGGCCCGGCAGGGACGACCGTCGCCGGTGCGGGCGGTGCACGTGCGGCTCATCGCCCGGTCTCCGTGCCGGCCGCGCCCGGCGCAGGGCGGCCCGACCACAACAAAACACCGCCACAGGGCCCCATGGCCGCTGCGCGGTGCTCAGGAACGCGAGAACAGGTGGGGAACCCGACGTCACATGCTCCCAGTAACCTCCTTTGCCGAACCCGGCCTACATATGCTTGCCATCGGTCACGTAGTGACCGCTGCTATCGCATGAACGCACGCGACCCCCTGTCAAGGAGCGGTCCACCCCCGAGTGGGGGTCCCAGCGGGCGGGCGACGAGCGACCCGCTGGCGGCCGCGAGTCGGGTGCGGAGTGGGCGGGACCGCCACCAAGGCCCACCTCTGGTGGGCACCGCCCGATGGTGGGGCAGGTGGCCCGGGGACCCCGTGCCGGCGTCGGCCGCCGGTAAGCGCCGGTGCAGGCGCGCCCGCCATGCTGCGCGCCATGCGGAGCGTGCTCGACCTGCTGCTGCCCCCGCGCTGCTCGGGCTGCGGGCGGGAGGGCGCGCCGATCTGCCCGGCCTGCCGGCAACCCCTGGAGCGCCGCCTCGACGAGCCGCCGGGCGCCCCGCTCGGCCTGCCGGTCGAGCTGCCCGAGGGGCTCGCCCAGCTCGAGTGGTGCGCCGCCTTCAGCGGCCCGGTCCGCGCGGCGCTCCTGGCGCTCAAGTACGAGGGGGACCGCCGGCTGGCGGAGCCGCTCGGCCGGGCGGCCGCGGCGCGCTGGCGCCGGGCGGGGCTGGGCGGCGAGGTGCTGGTGC
>JAKAHL010000205.1 GCA_021815005.1 Chloroflexota bacterium | reverse complement strand
GGGGGGCGGCGCGGGGGGCGCGGACGGCTCGCCGACACCCGGCTGCGGCTGATCGAGCGGCTCGAGGCGGTCGCGGGGCTCCAACGGCTCGGTCACGGTGCCACCTTGCTCGGGCTGGGCTGCGGGCTGGATGCGGGACCCCCGCTCGCGGTCGGCTGCGGCGTGGGCAGCGTGAGCTGCTGCGGGCCGCGCCCCGCCTGGTGGCACTGGAGGCATTCAGTGTCCGTCAGCGGGCCAGAGGGGTGGCGCTCGTTGCGGGCCTTGAAGCCGTCGGGACCGTGGCAGGTCAGGCAGGGCGGCAGGTTGGCCAGCGGATGCGAGACGACCGGCGGGTGCAGCGCCCAGGTCGTGTGGGGGTCGTGGCACTGGAGGCACTGGGGAACGTAGTGGTTGGCGGGGACGATCGTCTGGACGGTGGCGGGGCGGCCCTCGATGGCCACGTGGCAGCGGATGCAGACCGCGTCGGTCGGCATCGCGATCGGCGCGCTCGTGGTGATGCCGCTCTTGGCCGCGTCCTCGTGCGCCAGCATGGGGCCGTGGCAGCTCTGGCAGCCGATGCCTGCATGGGAGTGGCTGGCGAGCCGGCTCGCCTCGGTGAGGTGACACGCCACGCAGTCCGACGAGGCGGCGAACGACATGTCCAGCGCCGCCCACTGCTTGGCGTTGCTGTCGCGGTGGAGGGCGAAGTCGAGATACGGGCTCCACGCCATGGCGGCGCTCGCGAAGATCGCGACCGCGATCACGGCCGCGCCAACGAGAACGCCGGTGGTGCCGATCAGCCAGCCCCGGCGGGAGCGGGGCCGGGCGGATGCCCAGAAGCGGCGCGCGCGCATCCTCATAGGACTGACGGGTTCAGCAGGCCGCGCCGAACCGTGTACCGGAGGAGCTCGACCCGGTCGTGCAGGTCGAGCTTCTCCATGAGGCTGGCGCGACTGGAGTGCACGGCCTGCTCGGACAGGTCCAGCGACCGGGCGATATCGCGGTTCGTGTGCCCCAGGGCGGCCAGGAGCAGGATCTGGCGCTCGCGGTCGGTGAGGTGCTCATACGGGTCGTCGGCCGCCGCCGGGGTCCGGCGGACGTACGTGTCCACCATGCGCGTCAGGATCGCGGGGCTCACGTACGTGTGGCCGGCGCTCACGGCCCGGATCGCGGCGACCACGTCGTCCGCGAGGGCCTCGCGGGTGAGCAGCCCCGTTGCGCCCGCCTTGAGCACGGTGGCGAACTGGTCCGTGGCGCATCTGCAGTCGAGGGCGATCACCCTGGCCCCCGGCGCGGCCGCGCGGACCTCTTCGATCGCCTCCGGCACGCCGATCCCGTCGGCCGCGAAGGCCTCGTAGCCCAGGATGATCACATCGGGTGCCACCTCCCGCGCCTGGGCGAGGATGGCCTGGCGGCTCCGCGCCTCGACGACCACGGACATGTCGCGCTCGCGGTCGACCACGGACCTGAAGGCGGCGCTGAGCATCGGGAAGTCGCCAATCGCCAGCATGACACCGACCATGGCGCCATCGCGCGGCACACCGGAACTCTGGTCGCGGGCAGCCGTCATCGGGACGCCACCCCCGGGGTCTCGATCCTGTCGCGGCCTGTCATCGCTCCACTCCCGCACGTGGGCCCACCTTCGACCCCACGTGCGTCATGGTCCCCTGACCGGACTCCTCCCGACAGGCACCCCAGGGCGGATCTCGCGGGCCCCAGGTGGGCAAACGTGGTCACAGTCGCCCTGGCCCGCCACGCATCCGGGTGGCGTCTAGCGACGCCGGTTGGAGTCTCGACTCGCCGGCGTCGGCCGACACCCCCTGGCCGGGGGGTGTCGCCCCGCCCCGCAGGCGGCTTCCGTGCACGAATTCCGGATCGGCCGCTATGCTGCGCCCATGACCACCCGCGCTCGTTGCCCAGGCCGCTGCGGCTGCTGCTCCTGTCCTGGGCGAGCGCCGGCAGCGAGCCCGGTGGCGGTCGTCCGCTAGACCGTCGCCCCCCGCCGTCGGCCTCGCGCCCTTGCCCTGCCGCTCCGGCCGGCCCGAGGCCCGAGCGGCGCGTCCCACCCGCCGAGTCGCCGTGCCGTGGGGGCGAGCATCCCGCTCCTCCCGCCCCGGCGTCCGCCGACCCGCTGACCGGAGAGCGCCCATGCCCACCCAGATCGACCACGACCGAGACCACGCCTTCGCCGAGGTGCTCACCGGCGACCGCGCTGCCCACGGCCGCATCTACCCGCTGAAACGCGACGTGGCCGCGTTCGCGGACGAGCTGCTCGGGATCCTGTTCCCGCAGCTCTCCGACAACGCGCTGTGCGCCGAGGACGACCTCGCCGCCCGGCTGGTGCTGGCCCGGCGGGACCTGCGGCGGCTGGTGGAGCCGCTCACCGATGCCGAGGCCGCGGACCGGGTCATCGTCGCGTTCGCGGACGCCCTGCCGCGCGTCCACGCGGCGCTGCTCGAGGACGGCGAGGCGATCCTCGCCGGCGACCCCGCCGCCGAGTCGCTCGACGAGGTGGTGGCGGCGTACCCGGGCTTCCTCGCCATCGCGATCCACCGCCTCGCGCACGAGCTCTACACGCTCAAGGTGCCCGTGCTGCCGAGGCTGCTCGCCGAGGTGGCCCACACGCGCACCGGCATCGACATCCACCCCGGCGCCACGATCGGGCGCGGCTTCTGCATCGACCACGGCACCGGCGTCGTGGTCGGCGAGACCGCGGTCATCGGCGACAACGTCAAGCTCTACCAGGGCGTGACGCTGGGCGCGCTGTCGGTGGTCAAGGCACTGGCCGGCCACAAGCGCCACCCGACCATCGGCGACCGCACGGTCATCTACGCCAACGCGACCGTCCTCGGCGGCGACACCGTGGTCGGCAGCGACAGCATCGTTGGCGGCAACGTGTTCATCACCAGCTCCATCCCCGCGGGCTCGGTCCTGTACCAGACCAGCCGGTCCCGCGTCCGCCGGGCCGACGAGGGGTTCGACGGCATCGACTTCGTCATCTAGCGCGGCACGCGCCAAGCGCGGCACGCCAGCGTCCCAGCAGTGAAGGAACCACCATGCCCGCCTCCAGCGTTCTCGACCTCATCGGCAACACCCCCCACGTCCGGCTCAACCGGCTGTTCGACCCGCGCGTGACCGTGTGGACCAAGCTCGAGCGCGCGAACCCCGGCGGATCGATCAAGGACCGCATCGGCCTGGCCATGATCGACGACGCCGAGCGGCGAGGGGCGATCGCGCCGGGACGCACCACGATCGTCGAGCCCACCTCCGGCAACACCGGGATCGGTCTCGCGCTCGTCGCGGCCGTCAAGGGCTACCGCCTGATCCTGACCATGCCCGAGTCGATGTCCGTGGAGCGCCGCAAGCTCCTGGCGGCGTACGGCGCCGAGCTGGACCTGACGCCGCGCGAGCTGGGCATGAAGGGCGCCATCGCCCGGGCGAATGAGCTCGCGGCCGACATCCCCGACGCCTGGATCCCGATGCAGTTCGACAACCCCGCCAACCCCGCCATCCACCGGTCCACGACCGCGGACGAGATCGCCCGCGACTTCCCGGACGGGCTGGACTACCTGGTCACGGGGGTCGGCACCGGCGGCCACATCACGGGTGTCGCCGAGGCGCTGAAGCCGCGCTGGCCGCAGCTCAAGGTGTACGCGGTGGAGCCGACCGCCTCGCCGGTCCTGTCAGGCGGCGCCCCCGGGCCGCACCCGCTCCAGGGGCTCGGCGCCGGCTTCGTGCCGGGCGTCATGCGGACCGAGCTGCTCGACGGCGTCCTGCAGGTGGACGGGCCGGCCGCGATGGACTACGCGCGCCGGGCCGCCAGGGAGGAGGGCCTGCTGATGGGCATCTCGTCGGGCGCGGCGCTGGCCGCGGTGGCGCAGCTGGTGCCGTCGGTGCCGGACGGGTCCCGGATCCTCACGTTCACATACGACAGCGGCGAACGGTACCTCTCCGTCGAGGCGCTGTGGCCCGCGACTGGCGCGTAGCGGGCGCCGGGGGGCGAGATGCGAACGAGGCCGGCGGACGTCCGCCGGCCTCGTTCGCATCTTGGGCCCGTCCTGCGGCGGTGGCCCCCGTGGATGGGGGCGGGATCAGCCGAACCAGGTTCGCGCTTCGACCTCGCTGACGTCGGGCATCGTGAGGATGCCGACGATCGATTCGTGGGGCAGGCTCGAGCGGCGGGCGACGAGGTCAGCCACCCGGTCCGGGTTGCCGCCGCAACGGCGAAGCGCGGTGGGG
>JAKAHL010000204.1 GCA_021815005.1 Chloroflexota bacterium | reverse complement strand
ATCTCTCGACCACGACCGTGGCGTCGGACAGGCCGCTGATGATCCGGTTCCGGCGCGGGAAGGTCCCGCGGCTGGGCGGAACGTCTGGCGCGAACTCGCTGACGACCGACCCGCCGCCCGCAGCGATCGCGGCGGCGAGGCCGCTGTGGCCGGCCGGATAGAGGTGCTGGTGGCCGCCGCCGACGACGGCCACCGTCGGGGTCCCGGCGCGCACGGCCGCCAGATGGGCCGCCGCGTCGATCCCGTAGGCGAGCCCCGACACCACCGTTGCTCCGGACGCGCCCACCGCGGCGGCGATCCTCGCCGACGTGGCGCGGCCCACGGCCGTCGGCCGCCGCGTGCCCACCACCGCGACCGCCCGGCGCGGCTCGAGGGACTCGACGCTGCCGGTCACGAACAGCACGGGGGGCGGCAGGTCGATCTGTCGCAGCCGAGACGGATAGGCGGCGTCCCGCTGGGTGACCACGGACACTCCCGAACGGCGGACCGAGTCCAGCGCCCGCTCCGGGTCGCGCGCGGCGGCGACCACCGTCATGGCCGAGGCGGGCGACAGCACCGGCGCGCTCTCGCTGCCCGCCGAGGCGTCCACCAGGCGTCCCACCGCCCCCGGCGACGTCGCGTCCAGGAGCACCGCCCTCGCGCTCCCGTAGGCGGCGACCAGCCGGGCGAACGTCACGGGCCCCACGCCGTGCGCCCCGGCGAGGACCACCCAGGCGTCTCGCTCGTCCACGGCAGGCGGGCGGGCCGGCGCCGAACCACCGGTGACCGCGTCCCCGTCCCGCCCCAGTGGGCCCAGTCGTCCGATCCCGAGCATCAGCCGGTCACCCCGAGCCCGAACCGGTCCGCCGGGACCCTGAAGCGCGCCGCCTCGTCCAGGTCGGCGACCGACACGGCGTCTCGGCCCTCGAGGTCGGCGATCGTCCTGGCCACGCGGAGCAGCCGGTCCGTGCCGCGACCGGAGAGCCCCTCGCGCTCGGCCAGCAGGACCGCCCGCGACGCCGTGGCCGGACCCAGACGGCACGCGTCGCGCAGCGCCCCGCTGCCGAGCTGGCCGTTCGGGACACCTGGGTTGCGCGCCGCCTGAGCCGCCCGCGCCACGCGGATCCGGGCCGCGACCACGGCCGACGACTCCGGGGCCGGTCCCCTCAGGAGCAGCTCCGGGGGCACCCGATCCATGGCTGCCCACAGGTCCACCCGGTCGCGGAGGGGGCCCGACACGCGCCGCAGATAGCGCTGAGGCACCCCGGGCGGACACGTGCACGACTGCCCCGCCGAGCCAAGGCGTCCGCAGGGACACGGGTTCATGGCCGCGACGAACGTGAACCGAGCTGGGAACGTTGCCCATCGGCCGACCCGCACGACCGCGACGCTGCCCTCCTCGAGGGGTTGCCTCAGCGCCTCGAGGACGTCCCGCCCGAACTCCGGCAGCTCGTCGCACACGAGACAGCCCTGGTCCGCCAGCGTCACCTCGCCCGGGGCCAGCCGCGGCCCGCCGCCGACCATGCCGGCGTAGCTGACGGTGTGGTGAGGCATCCTGACCGGGGGCCGGCGGCGGAGCTCGGTGACGGGCGCCTCCGAGGCCACCGACGCCACCACGGTGGCGGCCAGCGCCGAGGCGTCGTCAAGGTCAGGCATCAGCGACGGTATCGTCCGAGCCAGGAGGGTCTTGCCGGCCCCGGGGGGTCCGATCATCAGCAGGGCGTGGCCCCCGGCCAGCGCAATCTCCAGGCCGCGCCGCGCGACCACCTGGCCCCGCACCTCCGAGAGGTCCGGCACCCGGTCCGCGGTCTCGGCGCGGCCGGCCGCGTCCCGTGCCGCCGGCGGCGTCGCGGGCACGGCCCCCACCCCAGTCCGCGGCAACGGTGCGGGCGCGACCCGGCGGGCCCTCGGGCGGCGCAAGCACGAGGCGACGTCGCCGAGCGTCGCCATGCCCTCCACGTCCACGCCGGGCGCCAGCCGCGCCTCCTCCACCGCCTCGGCCGGCACCAGGACGCGACGGACCCCGCGATCCCGCAACGCAAGCACCATCGGCAGCAGCCCGGGCACCCGTCGCACCTCGCCGCCGAGGCCCAGCTCCCCGACCAGCCCGAGGCCGCCAGCATCCCCGGCGACCTGTTCCGACCCCAGCAGGACGCCGAGGGCGATGGCCAGGTCCAGCGACGCCCCTGCCTTGCGCAGCTCGGCCGGCGCGAGGTTGACCGTGATGCGTCGCGGCGGGTTTCGGTAGCCGGCGTTGCGGAGGGCTCCGCGCACCCGCTCGCGCGCCTCCGACAGGGCGGCGTCCGGGAGGCCCACGATCGTGAAGCCGGGCAGCCCCGGCGCGACGTCAACCTCGACCCGGACCACGCGTCCGGCGAGGCCGTTGAGGGTGGCGGAGAGCAGCGTTGCGAGCACGGGCGCACGCTAGGCCAAGGCGCTCACCGCGAGCTTATCCGCCCCTCACAGCGCGCTTCGCGCCAGGACGCGGCGCGGACGCCGCCCTGCACGGGCGGCCGGGCGCCGCCCGTGCCCGGCCCCGCTGGCGCCCTGGGCCCCCTAGCGGGCGGTGCCGGGCTGGAGCTGGGGCATGGACAGGGCCGGCGCCTTGTCGATCTCCTTGGCGAAGTCCATCACCGACCGACCGAGCACCGAGTCCGCCTTGGCGGCCATGAACGGCGCGCCCGTGTTCAGCGCGGAGATGGCCCCGCGGTACTCGTTGACGATCTGGTACTCGATGGGCTGCCGGAGGGCCCCCTCCGCGCTCTTGACGTTGATCCCCGTGTACGCGTTCGAGCGATTGAGGACCAGCTTGAGCTTCCCGGAGGCATAGCCCAGGTGACCCATGGTGCCCAGCACCAGGCGCACGTTCTTGAGGCACGAGAGGTCCGCGGTCATCACCGCGAAGATGGTCTCGGCGACGTCCATGACCATCAGGTTGATCTCGTCCAGCCGCTTGTCGATGTCCACGACGACGTAGTCGTACATCGAGGCGAGCACGCTCAGGATCTCGTGCATGTGCGCGGGCGTGACCAGGTCCGCCGACTCCGGGGACGGCGGCGCCAGGAGCAGGTCCACGCCCGACTCGTGCGTCTGGATGACCCCCTTCAGCAGGTCGGAGTCGATCGTCGGCGCGTTCACCGCGTCCACGATGCTCTTGCGGTCGTTGGCGAGGTCCATGAACACCCGGTGGTCGCCGAACTGCAGGTTGCCGTCCACCAGGACGACCCTGCGGTCGAGCGAGTGGAGCGCGATGGCCGTGTTGATGGCGATGGTGGTGGTGCCCACGCCGCCCTTGGCGCCGTAGTAGGCGTGCACGCGGCCCATCGGCGGCCGGCCGACGAGCGAATCGCCGGCTGCGAACCTGGAGATCAGCGCCTTCATGCGGGCCAGCAGCTCGGCCGGGTGGAACGGCTTGACGAGGTAGTCGTCAGCGCCGGCGCGCAGGGCGCGGACCTTCTGCGAGGCGTCCCGGTCCGAGGTCAGCATGATGATGGGGACGTGCTTGCCCGAGGTCTCGGCGCCGCGGATGCGCGTGGCGACGTCGTAGCCGTCCACGCCCGGCAGCGTCGCGTCGAGCAGGAGCAGCGCGGGCGATTCCGACTGCCACAGGCGCAGGGCCTCGGCCGCCTCCGTCGCCAGGACGACCTCGTAGCCCTCCGAGCGGAGCGTCTGCTGGAGGAGTCGCTGGACCCCCGCGTCGTCGTCGACGACGAGCACCTTCCCGGCCATCGCACCTCCCCGCATGGACCACGCTCGTTGAGCCGGGGCTGCCCCCGTGGTGAGCAGTATAGGGGCCGTCCCTGCCGCCGCCGGCCGCTACCCCCGAGCGCCGAGGAACGCGGACCGCAGCAGGTCGCCCGCCTCGGCCTCCCAGGCGACCGCGTCCACGCGGTGCGCCTCCCCGTGGCCGGCGCCCGCCACCACCAGGTGCCGCGTGCCCTCCGGGGCCATGGCCACCAGCCGCGCCGCCGCGCGCTGGGGGATCAGCGGGTCGGCAGCGCCATGCACCAGCAGCAGCGGCACGTCCTCGAGCAGGCCGACCGAGGCGATCGGCTGGGTCGCGCGCGGGTCGCCGCCAACGAGCCGCGCGAACCTCGAGAACGCGCGACCGGCAACCCACACCCCGCCCGGCAGCCCCATCCGCCGCCCGACCACGAGCGCGAGCTCCGGTGAGACGGCGTCGGCGACGATCGCGACGATACGGGGGCGCGGCGTCTCGCCGACCGCGGTGGCCGACCCG
>JAKAHL010000203.1 GCA_021815005.1 Chloroflexota bacterium | reverse complement strand
GCGCACCGCTTCCTCCCTCGTGCCAGGCGGTTGTGACGTGGCCGCCCGGTTGCCGCCGATCGTCACCCGGGGCACCGGACGCCCGGCAGGGCCGGAAGAGGGGTGCCGGTAGAGCCATGCGTCCGTGGCCCGGCGTCCGCGCCCGGCGTCCGCGCCCGCCGCCTCGCTCCCGGCCCGGCGCGCGCCGACAGTCGTCCGGTCCCGCGTCCCGGTCCGCCAGCGGTCCCCGACGGGGGCTCTCGCCGAGCCGCCGCCGGTTCCGCGCGCTGGCCCCCTGACCGCCATCCCTGCCCGCCAGCCGGCCGGAGCCGCGATACTGGCCCGTACAGGAGGAGTCCGCGCGCATGGCCGATACCGCCGACGTCATCGTCATCGGGGCAGGGGTCCAGGGGACCAGCCTCGCCTTCCACCTCGCCTCGCGCGGGGCCAAGGTGACCGTGGTGGAGCGGTCGGTCGTGGCGGCGGGGGCCACCGGGCGCTCGTCGGGCCTCGTCCGCGTCCACTACGAGCTCCTCGCCGAGGCGAGGCTGGCCTGGGCGGCGCAGGACTGGTTCCGCCACTGGGGCGAGCGCGTCGGCGGCGACTGCGGGTTCACGGTGACGGGCTTCCTGTGGATCGAGCCGGCACGGAACCGGGCGCGGCTGGCGGCGAACTCCGCGGCGCACGCGGCGCTTGGCGTGGCCTCCTCGATCGTGGGGGCGGACGACATCCGACGCCTCGCCCCGGCGCTCGAGGTGGGCGACGAGGTGGCCGCGTACGAGCCGAACTCCGGCTACGCAGACCCGTCGATGACCGCCGGCAGCCTGATCGCGGCCGCGAAGGCTCGGGGCGCGACGCTGGTCCAGGGCGCCGAGGTGACGGCGATCCGCCAGGCCGGGGGCCGCGTCACCGGCGTGGCCACCACCAAGGGTGCATTCGACGCACCGGTCATCGTCAATGCCGCCGGCGCCTGGGCCGGGCGCGTGGGCGAGCTGGCGGGCATGGACCTGCCGATCCGCGTCTGGCGCCACGACACCGGGTACTTCGGCGTGCCCGCCACCCTGCCCGGCCGGATCCCCGTGGTGATCGACAACGCCAACGCCTCGTACTTCCGGCCCGAGGGCGCGGGGCTCGTCCTGATCGGCCTGGAGGACGACGACCAGATCGGGGGCTCGCCCGACCGCGACACCGCCGAGGCCGCGCCGGACTTCGCGGCTCGCGCCGCCGAGCGCCTGGTGCGGCGCATGCCCGCGATGATCGACGGCGACGCCCGCTCCTCTCACAGCGGCCAGGACGGGCTGACGCCGGACCAGCGGGCGTTCCTCGGCAGCGTCGGCTCGGCGGGACCGGCGGGGTTCTACCTCGACTGCGGGCATTCCGGGACCGGGTTCAAGACCGCGCCGGCGATCGGCCTGGGGATGGCCGAGCTGATCCTGGACGGGGCGGCGACCTCGGTGGACATCGCGCCGTTCGCGTACCGGCGGCACCTCGACGGGCGGCCGCTCGTGGGCGAGCATGGCGAGGAGATCCTCTGGCGCTGACCGGATGCCGGGCCACCGGCCGGCGCCACCGGGGCGGGGTTCGGCCGGGGCACCCGCGGCCGCGAGCGCCAGGCTCCGCCGGATCATCGGTGGCCGCTCCCCGCGGCGCGGCTGGCGCCGGCGAGGGGCGTGACGCCGGCGAGGGGCCTCGGGCGGGCGCGGGTATACTGCTCCCGCCTGCGTGCCGACCTCGCGCTCGGGCCTGACCTCACGACACCCCGCGACCTGCGCCCGCCCCGGCGGTGCCCGCCCCGAACGTCGCAGCAAGGAATCCCGCGCAGCATGCTCGACCGCCTCCTCGGCCTCTTCTCCCGGGACATCGGGATCGACCTCGGCACGGCGAACACGCTCGTCCACGTCCGCGACCGCGGCATCGTGATCTCGGAGCCGTCCGTCGTCGCGATCGACGCCAAGACCAAGCGCGTGCTCGCGATCGGCGCCGAGGCGAAGCGGATGGTTGGCCGGACGCCCGCGTCGATCATCGCGGTGCGGCCCCTGCGCGACGGCGTCATCAGCGACTTCGACGTCACCGAGCAGATGATCAAGTACTTCGTGCACAAGGTGCACGACCGCATCGGGATGATCTCCCGGCCGCGGATGCTGCTCGGCATCCCGTCCGGCGTGACCGAGGTGGAGAAGCGCGCCGTCCGCGACGCGGCGATGAACGCCGGGGCGCGCTGGGCCCGCCTCATCGAGGAGCCCATGGCCGCGGCGATCGGCGCCGGCCTGCCCGTCTCCGAGCCGTCGGGCTCGCTGATCGTGGACATCGGCGGCGGCACGACCGAGGTGGCGGTCATCTCGCTCGGCGGCATCGTCGTGGCGCGGTCGATCCGCATCGGCGGCGACGAGATGGACCAGGACATCGTCAACTACGCCCGCCGCGAGTACAACCTGTTCCTGGGCGAGCGCACGGCCGAGGACATCAAGATCGCCATCGGCTCGGCGTATCCCGGCGAGTGGGACGCCCAGCGCGTGACCCTGCGCGGGCGCGACCTGCTCACCGGCCTGCCGCGGGCCGTCGAGGTGGGGGCCGACCAGGTCCGCGACGCGATCGAGGTGTCCGTGTCGCAGATCGTGGACACGATCAAGGACACGATCGAGGAGACGCCGCCCGAGCTCGTGGCGGACATCATGGACCAGGGGATCGTGCTCGCCGGTGGCGGCGCGCTGCTCGCCGGCCTTGACCGGCGCGTGGCCGAGGCCACCCAGATGCCGGTCCACGTTGCCGACGACCCGCTGACCTGCGTCGCCCGCGGGACCGGGGTCGTCCTGCAGGAGCTCGCGACCCCCACGATGGAGCGCGTGCTCGTGGCGGAGACCTACAGTCGGCCGCCGCGCTGACCATCGCCCCCCGGCCGCCCGTCTCGCGGCCCGCCGGAGCGCTATGCCATGACCACGCTGCTCTCCAACCGCAAGGCGCGCCGCCGGGGGATCACGTTCACGATCCTGCTCGTGGTGACGCTGCTGCTCATGGCCTTCTCCAACAACGGCGCTGTGCGCGAGGTCAAGGGCGGCCTCCAGTTCGCGCTTCGGCCCCTCCAGGGCGCCGTCGCCGGGGCCGCGTCGGGCGTGTCGTCGGTGTTCGGGGCGATCGGCGAGATCAACCAGCTGCGGGTGGACAACGCCGCGCTGCGCGCCGAGAACGCGCGCCTCCAGAACGACAACGCGCGCCTCCAGCAGCTCAAGAGCGAGAACGACCAGCTGACCGCGCTCCTCCAGCTGCAGAGCGGGTTCAACCACAAGACGGTGGCGGTCCGGGTCATCGGGCGCGAGGTGTTGCCCACGAGCCGAGTGGTCACGATCGACAAGGGGACCTCGGACGGGCTGGCGCTGGGCGACGTGGTCGTGGCGCAGGGCGCGGCCGTGGTCGGGCGAATCTCGTACATCGGCCCGGACTTCGCCCACGTGACGCTGATCAGCGACCCGTCGTCCACGGTGATCGGCCAGCTCGCGTCATCCGGCGCCACGGGCGAGGTGGGCGGCGATGCCGGCGGGGTGATGACCATGAAGAACATCGATTCGTCAGTGACGATCTCGCTCGACGAGGAGGTGTTCACCGCGGGACTGGAACTGGCTGGCGGGATCCGGTCGCCGTACCCCAAGGGCCTGGTCCTGGGCTCCGTGGTGGACGTGCAGCGGGACGCGAACGACGTGGTGCAGACCGCGTTCATCCAGCCGGCGGCGAACCTCGACACGTTCGACCTGGCGCTGGTGATCACGGACTACTCGGGAGGGCTGCCGGTGGCCGGCCAGCAGGAGCAGCCGTGCGGCACGAGCGGGCCGGTGCCGTCCGGCGAGGTGACCTGCTACACGCCCGCGCCGGTGACGCAGGGGTCAACCGCGCCGTAGGGGTCGCCAGCGCCGTAGGGGTCGCCGGCGCCGCGTGGGTCGCTGGGCCCGCGTTCCGCGTCCGTTGCCCGCGGTCCGTCGCCGGCGCCCGCGTTCCGCGTCCGTTGCACGCGGTCCGTCGCAGGCGCCCGCGTTCCGCGTCCGTTGCCCGCGCCCCCCGCCCGCTCAGAGCATCAGGATCCCGCTTGCCGACGGCGCCTCGCCGCGACGCAGGGACGCGAGGACGCTCGCGCCGTCAAGCGGGAACTGGCCTCGGAGCGCCTCGCGGTGTTCGCGGAGCACGGCCCGGTTGTGCGCGCTGCGCGCGACGAGCAGGACGACGCGGCCGACGACGGGGTCGTCGCGCACCTTGATGGCGAT
>JAKAHL010000202.1 GCA_021815005.1 Chloroflexota bacterium | reverse complement strand
CCACGCCGCCCGGCACGTCCGACGTGGCGAGCACCTCGGCGAGCGTGATCGAGGGCAGCGGCCGCGACTCCGAGGCCAGCACGACGGCCACGTTGCCGCCGGCCAGCACGGGCGCCAGGCGCGACACGAGGCCCAGCAGCGAGGACCGCTCCGGCGCCACCGCGCCCACGACGCCGGTGGGCTCGGGGATCGTGAAGTTGAAGTACGGCGCGGCCACCGGGTTGGCGGCGCCCAGCACCTGGCTGATCTTGTCGGTCCAGCCCGCGTACCAGACCCAGCGGTCGACGGCGCGGGCGACCAGCGTCCGGGCCTCCCCCACCCGCACGCCCTCGGCCGCCATGACCTCGGCGACGAACTGGTCCGCCCGGCCCTCGAGCACCTCGGCGACGCGGTACAGGATCTGCCCCCGATTCATCGCGGTCCGCCCGGCCCAACCCGGAGCGGCGGCGCGCGCGGCGCGGACGGCGTCGCGGAGGTCCTTGCGCGAGGCGCGGCAGGCGTTGGCCAGCGGCTCGCCCTCGGCGCCGGACACCAGGTACGTCCGGCCGCTCTCGGTGCGCGGGAACGCCCCGCCCACGTACAGCTTGTAGGTGCGCAGGACCGGCAGGCGACCCGCTGTGTCCGTCATCAGCGATCCTCCAGCCGCACGTACGCGTGCAGTCCGTGCATGCCGCCCTCGCGCCCGAAACCGGACTGCTTGTAGCCGCCGAACGGGCTCGCCGGGTCGAAGCGATTGAACGTGTTGGCCCAGATCACGCCCGCCTTGAGCGCGGCGGTCATCGCGAACACCTTGGACGCCTTCTCGGTCCAGATCCCGGCCGACAGCCCGTACTCGGTGTTGTTCGCCTTCTCGACCGCCTCGTCGGGCGTGCGGAACGTGAGCACCGAGAGCACCGGCCCGAAGATCTCCTCCTTGGCGATGCGGTGGCTCTGGGCGACGTTGGTGAACAGCGTGGGCCGGAAGAACCAGCCGTGCTCGGGCAGCTGGCAGGCGGGCTGGTAGAGCTCCGCGCCCTCGGCCACGCCGCTCGCCACCAGCTCGGTGATCTTCTCAAGCTGGGCTTTGTTGTTGATCGCCCCGACGTCGGTGTTCTTGTCCATCGGGTCGCCCACGCGCAGGGTGGCCAGGCGGTCCTTCAGGCGCCCGATCAGCTCGTCCGCCACGGACTCCTGGACGAGCAGCCGCGAGCCCGCGCAGCACACCTCGCCCTGGTTGAAGTAGATCCCGTTGACGATCCCCTCCACCGCCTGGTCAAGGGCGGCGTCCTCGAACACGATGTTGGCGGCCTTGCCGCCCAGCTCCAGCGTGAGCGCCTTGTCCGTGCCGGCGACAGCGCGCTGGATCTTCTTCCCGATCTCGGTGGACCCGGTGAAGGCCACCTTGTCCACGCCGGGATGGCTGACCAGCGCCATGCCGATGTCGCCCGGGCCCGGGACGATGTTCACGACGCCGGGCGGCAGGTCCGCCTGCTGGCAGATCTGGGCGAACAGGAGCGCGGAGAGCGGCGTGGTGGAGGCCGGCTTGAGGACCACCGTGTTGCCGGCCGCGAGCGCGGGGGCGATCTTCCAGCTGAGCATGAGTAGCGGGAAGTTCCACGGGATGATCTGCGCGGCAACGCCGAGCGGCCTCGCCACGCGACCCGGGAAGGCGTACTCGAGCTTGTCCGCCCAGCCCGCGTAGTACCAGAAGTGCGCGGCCGCGAGCGGGATGTCCACATCGCGGCTCTCCTTGATGGGCTTGCCGGAGTCGAGCGTCTCGAGCACGGCGAGCTCGCGGGCGCGCTCCTGCATGATCCGGGCGATCCGAAAGATGTACTTGGCGCGCTCCCGGCCGGGCATCGGGCCCCACACCCGGCGCTGGGCGCGACGGGCGGCCGCGACGGCGCGGTCCACGTCGGCGGGTGTCGCCTTGGCGACCGTGGCCAGCCGCTGCTCCGTGCTCGGGTCCACGGTGGCGAACGCGCCGCCGTCCGACGACTCGCGCTCGCGGCCGTCGATGAACAGGCCGTAGCGCTCGCGGACGGAGACGACGTCGCGCGACTCGGGCGCCGGCGCGTAGTCCCAGGGGATCGCCGGGCCGTCGCCCAGGCCCCACGACGCCGGCTGGCGCGCGCCGGGCTGCGTGACGGAGGTGTCGTTGCTCACGGGGGCATTATGGCATCCGGCCACTCGCGGTCCCGAAGGCTGACGTCCGGCCCCGCCACCCGGCTACAATCCCCGCGTAATCGATTGCGACCCGCGTTGGCCGCGGGCAGGAGGTCGCCTTGACGGACGCCCAGGGCAGGAGCTCGATCCTTCTCCGCCGTGCCTCGGCACCAGACGCACACGGTCTCGTCTGCGCCGTGGACCCGGAGACCGCGGGCTGGGAGTACACGACCTTCCACGTCTACCGCCTCGGCCCCGGCGACGCCGTCAGCCGCGCGGGCGACGCCAGCGAGCGCATCGTGCTGGTCCTCGAGGGGTACGCCCGCGTCGTGGCCGGCGATCGCGACCTCGGCGTCGTCGGGTCTCGAGCGTCGGTGTTCGACGGGCCGCCGTGCCCCGTCGTGCTGGTGGAGCCCGGCCTGGGCGTGGCCGCAACCGCGGTCTCGCCCGCCCTGGTGGCGATCGCCGCAGCGCCCGGCGGGTCCGTCCGGCGCACGGCGCTGGTGACGCCCGAGGAGATCCTGGTCGAGACGCGCGGCGAGGGGCCGACCACGCGGCGGATCCACCACCTGCTGCCGCCCGCCGCGGAGGCCGGGCGCCTGATCGCGTTCGAGGCCTACACGCCCGGCGGCAACTGGAGCAGCTACCCGCCCCACAAGCACGACACGGAGAACCCTCCCGTCGAGGCGCGGCTCGAGGAGCTCTACTACTACCGCTTCGCCAAGCCGCAGGGCTTCGCCTTCGCCCGCGTGTACACCCCCGATCGGGACCTCGACGAGGTCATGGCGCCCATGGACGGCGACCTCGTGCTGGTGCCCCGGGGCTACCACCCCGTCGGGGTGCCGGCGGGCTATGACTGCTGGTACCTGAACATCATGGCCGGGCCGAACCGGGAGTGGCACTTCACGGTGGACCCGGACCATGCGTGGCTCATGAACTGGGACCCGTCGGCCCCTCAGCCGACCGCACAGACGGAGAGGTCGTCATGACCGGCTTTGCCCTCAAGGACCCGAAGCGGATCGGGGTGGCGGTGCTCGGCGCCGGCCGCATGGCACAGACCCACCTGCGGACGCTGGCGGGCATCGACGCGGCGGACGTGATCGTGGTGGCCGACCCGGTCGCCGCGGCCGCCGAGCGCGGCAGGGAGATCGCCCACGCGCGGCGGGCTTCGCTCGACCCGGTCGAGGCGATCCACGACGCCGACGTGGAGGTCGTGGTCATCGTGACCCCTACCTCCACCCATGCGCCGCTCATCGAGGAGGCGCTGCGGGCCGGCAAGGCGGTCTGGACCGAGAAGCCCATCGCCCAGGAGCTCGGCGACACGCAGCGGATCGTGGAGCTGTGGCGCCGGACCGGGCTGCCGTGCGCCGTCGGGTTCATGCGCCGCTACGACCCGGGGTACGCCCGGGCCAAGGAGCTGATCGACGCCGGCGCGCTGGGCCGGATCGAGCAGTTCCACGCCTACTCCCGCGACGTGAACCCGCCCCCGCTCGAGTTCCTGCTCCACGCGGGCGGGTCGTTCCTGGACATGTCGGTCCACGACCTCGACCTCGCGCGCTTCCTCGTGGGCGAGGTGGAGGAGGTCACGGCGTGGGCCAGCACGCTGTTCGACGACCGCTTCACGCAGGCGAACGACTGGGACACGGCCGCGATCATGCTGCGCTTCGCCAACGGCGCGTTCGGCGTGATCGAGACGGCGCGCCACTCCACGTGGGGCTACGACATCCGGGCCGAGGTCAGCGGCTCCGTGAACAAGGTGACCATCGACGCCGGCCAGAAGACGCCGGCCACCGTGACCCGGGGCGTCAACCTCGAGCACGACCTCTACGGCGACTTCTTCGACCGGTTCGAGGTGGCGTACCGCCGCGAGCTCGAGGTCTTCTTCGAGGATCTGGTCGCGGGGCGCACCCCCCTGCCCGGACCGGACGACGCGCTCGAGACGCTGCGCCTGGCCATCGCCTGCACCCGCAGCTGGCGCGAGAACCGGCCCGTGAAGCTGGCCGAGGTCACCGCCTAGGCCGATCGCGGCGGCGAGGCCCGGCGGGGTCTGGCGGGGCCCGGCGAGGCCCGACGGGGTCTGGCGAGGCCCGGCGGGGCTGCCGCCGGCGCTCCGTCG
>JAKAHL010000201.1 GCA_021815005.1 Chloroflexota bacterium | reverse complement strand
GAGCTTGTGCGCCAGGTGGATGTCGCTCGTGGCGATGAACAGGTGGAGGTGCGGGCGCTCGGCCACCTTGATGGCCTCGACCGCGCGCTGCGGGTCGCCGTCGCGGCAGCGGGCGAGGGCGGCCACCGCGATGCCGCCCTTGGTCTCCTGCGCGATCCGCCGGACCGCCTCGAAGTCGCCGGGCGAGGCGGCGGGGAAGCCGGCCTCGATGACGTCCACGTGCAGCTTGGCGAGCTGGCGCGCGACCTCGAGCTTCTCGGCGGCGGTCAGGCCGGCGCCGGGCGCCTGCTCGCCGTCGCGGAGCGTGGTGTCGAAGATGCGGACGGCGCCGGCCGCCACGCCGGTGCCGAACCGCGGGTTCGTGGACTCGAAGGGGGTCATTTCGCCTTGCCCGCTACGGAGCTGGTGGAGGCCTGGGCGGCCGTCGCGTCGATCACCACGGGGTTGAGGAACTGCATCTTGGCCCGCAGCTCGGCCCCGACCTGCTCGATCTGGTGGTTGCGGTCACGGGCGCGGAGCTCCTGGAACTCGCCGCCGCCGGCGTCCTGGACCGCGATCCAGCGGTCGGCGAAGGCGCCGGACTGGATGTCCGTCAGCACGTCCTTCATGGCCGCCTTGGCGCCCTCGGTCACGCGCGGGCCGGAGACGTAGTCGCCGAACTCGGCGGTGTCGCTGACGCTGAAGCGCATGTAGTTGAGGCCGCCGCGGTACATCAGGTCCACGATCAGCTTGAGCTCGTGCATCGTCTCGAAGTACGCCAGCTCCGGCTGGTAGCCCGCCTCGACGAGCGTCTCGAACGCGGCCTTGATGAGCGCCGAGACGCCACCGCAGAGGAGTGCCTGCTCGCCGAACAGGTCGGTCTCGGTCTCCTCCTTGAAGGTTGTCTCGAGCACGCCCGCGCGGGTGTTGCCGTTGCCCTTGGCGTAGGCGAGCGTGCGCGCCCGGCCGGTGCCGGTGGCGTCCTGCTCCACCGCGAACAGCGCGGGCACGCCGCCGCCCTGCTCGTACACGGAGCGGACGAGGTGGCCGGGGCCCTTGGGGGCGACCATGCCCACGTCCACGCCGGCGGGCGGCTGGATCCGGCCGAACCGGATGTTGAAGCCGTGGGCGAACATCAGCAGCTGGCCGGCGCGCAGATTCGGGCCGATCTCGGCGTCGTAGACGGCCTTCTGCACGGTGTCGGGCAGGGCCACCATGATCACGTCGGAGGCCTTCACGGCCTCGGCCACCGTCATGACCGCGAAGCCGGCGGCCTCGGCATGCGGCCGGCTCTTGCTCCCCGCAGCGAGGCCGACGATGACCTTGCAGCCCGAGTCGCGCAGGTTGGCGGCGTGGGCGTGGCCCTGGGAGCCGTAGCCGAGGATCGCGATGGTCTGCCCATCGAGCGCCGACAGGTCGGCATCGGCGTCGTAGTACATCTTCGCGGTCACAGCTTGAGCGCCTCCTCGATGGACCCGGCACCGCGCAGCATCACGATGGCGCCGGTCCGGACCAGTTCCTTGATCCCATAGCCGCGCAGGAGCGCCACGAGCGCGTCGATCTCGCTCTCGGCTCCCGTCGCCTCGACGATAACGGACTCGGGGGCGATGTCGACGACCCGCCCCTTGTAGAGCTCGACGATCTTGATGACCTCGGCGCGATTGGCGTCGGTCGCGCGCACCTTGACCAGGGCCAGCTCGTGCTCGACGACCTGGTCCGCGGTGACGTCCTGGACCTTGAGCACGTCGACCAGCTTGTAGAGCTGCTTGGCCGCCTGCTCCACCGCGACGTCGTCGCCGTGGAGCGTGATGGTCATGCGGCTGATGTGCTTGCGATCCGTGCGCGAGACCGCGAGCGAGTCGATGTTGAAGTTGCGCGCCCGCATCAGGCTGGCGACGCGGTTGAGCACGCCCGGGCGGTCCATGACCAGGACCACGAGCGAGTGGCGGCCCGCCTCGCCGGAGCCCGGGATGGGCCGAGGGGGCGGGACGGCGTGGGCGGCGGTGTCGGGGGTCATTCCTCGGGGCCTCCCCAGCTCTCGATCAGGTCGGACAGGCCCTTGCCGGCGGTCATGAACGGGAAGACGTTCTGCGCCTCCTCGATCTCGAACCAGATGAGCGCGGGGCCGTCGGTGGCCTGCGCGGCGCGGATGGCCTCGTCGGCCTGCTCGGGCGTCGTCGCCTTCCAGGAGGGGATCCCGTAGGCCTCGGCCAGCTTGCAGAAGTCCGGACCCGGCAGGTGCGAGCTGTGGTAGTTGCCGCCGTACACGATCTCCTGCCACTGGCGGATCATGCCCAGCTTCTTGTTGTCGAGGACCGCGATCTTCACCGGGATGCGGTCGGCGGCCAGGGTCATCAGCTCCTGGCTGGTCATCTGGAAGCCGCCGTCCCCCACGATCGCCCACGTCTCCGCGTGCGGGTTGCCGAGCGCGGCGCCCATCGCGGCCGGGACGCCAAAGCCCATCGTGCCCAGGCCGCCGGAGCTGATGTGGCTATTGGGGCGCTTGAACTTGGTGTAGCGCGCCGTCCACATCTGGTTCTGGCCGACGTCGGCAACGTACGTGCCCTGGTGGTCGGTGAGCTCGCCGATCCGCCCCACGACGAAGTCCGCCGTCAGAACGCCCTCGCGGCCGGAGCCGTGCCACGAGGAGGCCTCGGACTCGGCGCGCCACGCCGCGAGCTGGTCGAGATACTCGGCGCGGGCCGAGCGCTCCACGGGCCCGACGGCCTTGGTCAGGGCCTCGAGGACGCGCTTCGCGTCGCCCACGATCGGGACCTCGACCGCGACGTTCTTGCCGATCTCGGCCGGGTCGATGTCCACGTGGATGATGCGGGCGTACGGCGCGTAGGTGGACACGCTGCCGGTGACGCGGTCGTCGAAGCGCATGCCGATCGCGATCAGCAGGTCGGCGGACTGGATGGCTCGGTTGGTGTGCTTCCAGCCGTGCATGCCCATATAGCCGTAGGCGAGCGGGTCGTCCTCGTCCATGATCCCGACGCCCAGGAGCGACCAGGCCACGGGGATCTGGGTCTTCGCGGCGAAGGCGCGCAGCTCGCGCCAGGCGTCGGCGACAAGCACGCCGTGACCGGCCAGGATCAGCGGCCGCTTGGCCTCGGCGATCTCCCGGGCGGCGGTCTTGATCTGCTTGGGGTGACCCTCGAGGGTTGGCCGGAAGCCCGGCAGGCCGGCGATGACCTCGGCCTCGGTCGGGTGCTCGGCGCGGGTCTCGGCCTGGAGGGCGTCCTTGGTGAAGTCCACGTGGACGGGCCCGGGGCGACCGTGGCTGGCGAGGTAGAACGCCTCCGCGACGACCCGCGGGATGTCGTCGGCGCTGCGCACGAGGTAGTTGTGCTTGGTCATCGGCAGCGTGATGCCGGTGATGTCAATCTCCTGGAACGCGTCCTTGCCCAGCAGCGGGCTGGCCACGTTGCCGGTGAGCACGACCATCGGGACCGAATCGAGCATCGCCGTCCCGATGCCGGTGACAAGGTTGGTGGCACCGGGACCACTGGTGCCCATGCACACCCCGACCTTGCCGCTGGCCCGGGCGTAGCCATCGGCAGCGTGGGCGCCGCCCTGCTCGTGCCGGACGAGGATGTGGCGGACCTCCGGGTAGTCCGCGAGGATGTCGTAGATCGGCAGGATGACGCCGCCCGGGTAGCTGAACAGCGTGTCCACCCCCTGGCGAACGAGGGCCTCCATCAGCACGTCCGCCCCGATCCGCGTGCGCTTCCTGGCGCGAGCGTCGTGGAGCATCGTGCGGCGCGCCTCGTCGATCGCCGCGGCGGCAGCGGTGCCCTCGCCGGGCACGTGGCTGCGACGCTCCGACGTCGCGCTGGCGGAGTCGCCAGCGGGCGGCTTGCCTTTCGTCACGGTCATCGCTGTTCGGTCCCTTCCGTCCTCACGGTCCCGCGACCGCCCCGGACATGCAAAGACCCTCGCCACCCGGCGAGGGTCCCTTCGGTTCTCGGTGGTTCTGGCGTTATCGGCGCCCGATCCTCCGCGATCCTCCGTTCTCCCGCCGGGAGCCGGTAATGAGGAGGCCAAGAAGGTCCTCAAGACCAAGCAGGAGCGAGCGAATAAGGTCGAGGGGGGATACGCCGAGCTGGAGGTCTCGAGTGGGCACGAGCACGCGGCGGCCGTCCGTCGTCACGACGACGGCGACAGCGCGCCGGTCCCGGTTCTCGAAGAAGCCCACGTGAACTCCTGTTCGCCCACCATGCGGCGAGGTGCCGCGAGTGTACTGGCACGGTCGGGAATGGCGCAACCACCCCAACCGCAACCTTCGATCGCGCGGTTCGCATCGCGCCGCCCGTTCGCCACGCGCCGCCCGGGGTCGCGCCGCCACCCCGCATCGC
>JAKAHL010000200.1 GCA_021815005.1 Chloroflexota bacterium | reverse complement strand
TCCGGATCGCGTCGGGCCACACGGGCGCGGTGATCACGTCGGCCGGCCTCATCCTGGCGGGCACGTTCGGCTCCATGGCCACCGCGCCGCTGGTGGTCCTGTTCCAGGTGGGCGTCGCGGTCGCGATCGGCGTGCTGATCGACACGTTCCTCGTGCGCTCGGTCCTGGTGCCCGCCATCACGAACCTCGTGGGCGAGCGCGCCTGGTGGCCGTCGGGCGCCAGGCTCGGGCTGACCGCCGTCCCGGCGGGAGCGGCGGGCGGCGTCGCCATGGGCGAGGCGGCGCTGGCCGGCGAGGGAACGCTCATCGGCGAGGCGGCGCTGGCCGGCGACGCGGGCGAGGCGGCGGCGTCCCGCGGGCGGCGCTCGCTGGTGCGCGCCGCCATCGCGCTCCTCCTGGCCGTCATCGTCCCGGTGACGTTCGCGGGACTGGTCACGTGGGCGTGGCAGCCATCGGCAGGAGGCGTCACGGTGCAGGCGGCCGTGGTCAACCAGGACCAGGGGGCCGCCGTCACGGCCGGCGACGGCACCACGCAGACGCTGGCCCTCGGCAAGGAGCTCAGCGACGGGCTCGTCGCGGGCGGCGCGACGGCCTCGGGCGGCGCGACGGCCTCCGGCGGCGCGTCCGTGGCATGGACCGCCGCCTCCGCGCAGGACGCGGCAAGCGGGCTGGCGGCCGGGACCTACGCGGCCGTCCTGACGATCCCCGCCGACTTCTCGCAATCCATCGCGGCGATCCGCGCTGGCACGTCGGGCGCCACGCCCGCGGCGACGCTCCAACTGCAGTCGGGGACGGGCGGCGGGAACATCGCCACCGAGGTGGCCCGTGCCGTCAGCGACGCCATCGCGCTGTCCGCCACCCGCGACGCCACCTCGTCCTACGTGGCCGACGTCCTGCTCGCCGTCTCGACGGCCCAGGACGGCGTCGCGTCAGCCGCGTCGTCGGCCCAGGGCGTGGCGAGCGGCGCCACCTCGCTCGCCAGCAGCGCCTCGGGCGTGAGCGCGGTCTCGGGCCAGCTCGCATCGGGGCTGGACAAGATGGCCTCGGGCGTGCAGTCGTCGGTCAGCGGAGCGCAGCAGCTCGCCAGCGGCACGGCCAAGCTAGCCGGCGGCACGGCGCAGCTCGCGACGGGCGCCGCGTCGCTCGCCTCGGGCACCCACGCGTCGGCGGCCGGGGCCGTGTCGCTCGCCTCGGGCGCCTCGTCGCTCAGCGACGGCGTGGCGCAGCTCAGCAGCCAAGTCCAGCCGCTCCCCTCGCAGGCCGCGCAGCTGGCCGCCGGCGCGTCAAGCGTGGCCGACGGCGCCAGCCAGTCCGCCAGCGGGGCGGCGACGCTGGCGTCGGGACTCCAGACGCTCGAGGCCAGCACCTCGGGCCTGACCGCCCAGGCGCAGGACCTCAAGACCGGCACCGACGGGGTGACAGCCGGGATCACCAAGCTCGCCGGCGGCCTCACGGCGCTGGTGGCGCCCGTCACCGCGCCGACGCCGGGGCCGGCGACCAGCCTGGCCGCGGGCGCGGGCCAGCTCGCTGCCGGCGTCACCGCCTACACGGGCACGGTGGACGGGCTCGCCGCCGCCTGCAAGGCGGCCAGCGACACCTCGACGACCTGCCTCGCGCTCGAGGGCCTCGCGCAGCAGTCGGTCGGCCTTCAGGACGCCGCCTCGTCCGTCGCCGGCGGCGCGACGGGCCTCCTCGCCGGCCTCCAGACGCTGTCGGCCGGAGCGACCCAGGCCGCCAGCGGGGCGACCCTGCTCGACGCCGGGGTGACGACGTTCGCGGTGAACGCGCCGGCCCTCCAGGGCGGCATCCTGCAGGCCGCGACCGGCGCGCAGGCCCTGGCCTCCGGCACGGCCCAGCTGTCCGCCGGAGCGACGCAGCTCGCCACGGGCACGCAGCAGCTCGCGAGCGGGATGCCGCATCTGGCCACCGGCGTGGAGCAGCTCGCCACCGGCGCGTCGTCGGTCGCCTCGGGCTCGTCGTCGCTCTCGAGCGGCCTGGCCTCGCTGGCCGCCGGGGCCGACAACCTGGCCTCGGGCGCGAAGCAGACTGCGAGCGGCGCGACCCAGCTGGCCAGCGGCACCAAGTCCGCGGCGGCCCAGGCGGGCCAGCTCACCGGCGCCGTCAGCGGGGTGCTCGATGGCGTCAAGATCATCCAGGCGGAGACGGGCCAGCTCGCGACCGACAGCACGACGCTCTCCTCGGACGCCGCGAAGGTGCACAACTCGCTGACCGCCACGGCCGGCGCGATGCCGGTCAGCGGGACGGCCGACCGATCGCAGGTCGCCGCCCGCGTGGCGGACCCCGTGGCCGTCGAGGCCAGCGCTGCTGACGCCCCCGCCGCCGGGATCGCCCCGCTGGCGATGGTCCTTGCCCTGTGGCTCGGCGCGCTCGCCGCCCTGCTGGCCGTGCCGGCGATGGGCCGCGGCCGGAGACGACTGGGCGGCCCGGCAGGGGCGGTGGCGCTGGCGGCGGTGGTGGGCCTCGCGGCGGCCGCCCTGATGGTCGTGGGGCTCACGGTCGGCGTCGGGCTCAACGCGGCGCGCCTGCCGCTCCTCGTCGGCACGAGCCTGCTCGCGGCGGCCTCATTCGCGGCGGTCATCGGGGCGCTGGTGGCCGCGTTCGGCCTGCGGGGCTGGGTCGCCGCGCTGCTGGTGGGCGGCCTGGGCATCGCCGCCTCGGGCTATCCGTTCGGGGTGGATGCGCTGCCGGGCCCGCTGGCGCTCGTCCGGCCCGTCCTGCCCACGTCGTGGGCCGTGGACGCGATCCGGGCGGCCATCGAGAGCGCAAGCGCGTCGACGGCGGCGGACCTCGGGGTCCTCGGGGCGTGGCTGGTCGTGGGGGTGCTGGTCGTGCTGGCGGTGGGCGCCGGCGCGGCGCGGCGGGCGGAGAGGCCGTCGGTGGCGTAGCGAGGCCCGCGACGAGGCCCGCGACCGCGACCGCGACCGCGACCTTCAGTTCAGCCGATCCGCCAGTCCCCGCCGGTCGGGCAGGTACATGCCGAGCCGCTGGCCGAGCAGGCCCAGCTCCCGCCGCAGGAGTTCGTCGAGCTCCCGGAGACGGTCCTCGGCCGAGGCCGCCTCGAGCAGGCCCTGCTTGCGGTCCAGCTCGCACTGGACGATCCCCGTGAGCAGGAACGAGAGGGCGGACGGGTCCTCGGGCACGCGCAGCGACGGGCTCGACTCGCCCGGCGAGGAGCCGCGGGCATCGGCCGCCACGTCCTCGACCGGCTCGTCGGCCACCTCCACCTCCACCTGGACGTCCACCGGGAGCGCGAGCTCCCCATCACGCGGCTGGAGCTCGCGGAGGTACTCGATGAACCGCGCGCCCACGCGCTCGACCAGCTGCGCCGCCGCGACCGGGTCGATCACCTCGTCGGCGAGCGGCTCGACCTCGCCGACGAGGTAGGGCTCGGAATCGGCGTCCACCTCCAGGACGGCGAAGCGGCCGGTGCCCACGGCCGTCAGGTCCCAGCGCCCGTCGGCGTACCTGGACGCCTCGCGGATCTCCGCGAAGGTTCCCACGCCGGCGATGGCCAGGTCGGCCCCGCCACCCGACCGCGGCGCCACCTCGGTCCCCTCCCGGATCAGGACGACGCCGAACGGGGCGGACGCGTCCAGGCAGCGCTGGACCATGACGCGATAGCGCTGCTCGAACACGTGGAGCGGCAGCGCGATGCCGGGGGCGAGGACGGTGTGGAGCGGGAACAGCGGGAGGCGCACGCCACGAGAGTAGGGCCCGGCGCCCGAATCGCGCGAGCGGCGCGGGTCAGGGCGGGACGGGGCGGGCAGGGGCGCCAGGTTCGCGCGAGCGCGCCCAGCCCGCCCGAAGGCGCTCAGCCGCGGCTCAGTGCGAGCAGGCTCGCGGCGCCCCGCCGTCGTCCGCGGTCCGGAACGACGACCCGCACCCGCAGGCGGACGCCGCGTTCGGGTTCGCGACCGTGAAGCCGGCGCCCATCAGGCTGTCGACGTAGTCGATCGAGGAGCCCGCGAGGAGCGGCACGCTATTGCTGTCCACGTACACGCGCACCCCGTTGGCCTCGAGCACGCTGTCGTCGGGCGTGGGCTGGTCCTCCAGCATCATCCCGTAGCTGTAGCCCGAGCAGCCGCCGGAGTACACGTAGACGCGCAGGCCGATGGCGGGACTCGCCTCCTCTTTCGTCAGGTCGCGCAGTTTCGCGGCGGCGGCGTCAGTGAGAGAGACGATCGAGGGCTGGGCGTCGATCATGGCGGGCACTCCTTCGGGTCGCTGGCCGCCGACCGCCCGGCCTGCGGCCCATGGATCGTACGCACGGCAACCGATTTCGTCCACTGGTCGCGAGGAAACTTGTCGACGGCCAGTGAATC
>JAKAHL010000199.1 GCA_021815005.1 Chloroflexota bacterium | reverse complement strand
GCCCGGCCGGGCGGCGCAGGCTTCGGCCCAGGCCGCGGACGAGGCGGCCCGATGGGCATGGGCATGGCCATGGGCGGCGGCGCGAAGTCCAAGAACTTCGGGCCTTCGTTCCGGCGACTGCTGGGCGAGCTCCGGCCCGAGGCCCCGAGGATCGCGTTCGTCATCCTGACGGCCGTCATCAGCGTGGCGCTCTCGGTCGCCGGGCCCAAGATCATGGGCAACGCCATGGACCAGGTGTTCAGCGGGTTCCTCGGCAAGCAGCTCGGCGTGCAGTTCCCCCAGGCGGTCGGCCTCAACCACGCGCAGCTGCTGGCCGCGGCCACCAAGCTGGGCAACCAGACGTTCATCGACATGCTGAACGCCTACCCGAACCTGCTCGCGGGCGTCGGCGTCGACTTCGGCGCCGTCGGCTCGATCCTGGGAGCGGTGGCGGTGATCTACATCGTCAGCGCCCTGTTCTCGTGGACCCAGGCCTACATCATGGCCGGCGTCACCCAGCGGACGGTCTACCGGATGCGCCAGCGGGTGTCCGAGAAGCTCGGCCGCCTGCCGCTCGCCTACTACGACCGCGAGTCGCGCGGCGACATCCTGTCGCGTGTCACCAACGACATCGACAACATCAGCCAGACGCTGCAGCAGAGCCTGACCCAGCTGATCACCTCGGTCCTGACCGTGGTGGGGATGCTGATCATGATGTTCACGATCAGCTGGATCCTGGCCGTGATCTCGCTGCTGGTCGTGCCGGTGTCGGTGGCCCTGACCATGATCATCGCCAAGCGCTCCCAGGTGCAGTTCGCCGCGCAGTGGGACCGGACGGGCGTCCTCAACGGCCATGTCGAGGAGATGCACACCGGCCACGCGATCGTCAAGCTGTTCGGCCGCCAGCACGAGGCGGTCGAGGTCTTCGACCAGCACAACCGCGCGCTCTACGACTCGTCCTGGAAGGCCCAGTTCATCTCGGGCCTGATCCAGCCCACGATGCAGTTCGTGTCCAACCTCAACTACGTGTCGATCGCCGTCATCGGCGGCATCCGGGTCGCCAACGGCCAGATGACCCTGGGTGACGTCACCGCGTTCATCCAGTACTCGCGCCAGTTCACCTTCCCGATCGTCCAGGCCGCCTCCATCGCCAACGTGCTCCAGAGCGCGGTGGCGTCCGCGGAGCGCGTGTTCGAGCTGGTCGACGAGAAGGAGGAGATCCCCGACCCGGCTCAGCCGGCCCTGCTCAAGGAGCCGGCCGACGGCCGTGTGACCTTCGAGGGCGTCGGGTTCCGCTACCTGCCCGACCGGCCCCTCATCGAGGACCTCGACCTCGCGGTGGAACCCGGCCAGACGGTGGCCATCGTGGGCCCCACGGGCGCCGGCAAGACCACGCTCGTGAACTTGCTGATGCGGTTCTACGACGTGGACCGCGGGCGGATCACCGTGGACGGGCTCGACACCCGCACGATCACGCGCGACAACCTGCGCAAGACCTTCGGGATGGTCCTCCAGGACACCTGGCTGTTCAAGGGCACCGTCCGCGAGAACGTGGTCTACGGGGCCGACGGCGAGGTGCCCGAGGAGCGCTTCCGCGAGGCGGTCGAGGCCGCTCACGTGGACCACTTCGTCAAGACGCTGCCCGACGGCTACGAGACGGTCCTCGACGACGACGCGACGAACACGTCCGCCGGCGAGAAGCAGCTCCTGACGATCGCCCGTGCGTTCCTCGCGGACCCGCCGATCCTGATCCTCGACGAGGCCACGTCCTCGGTGGACACGCGCACCGAGGTCCTCATCCAGCGGGCGATGGCCCGGCTGATGGAGGGCCGCACGTCGTTCGTCATCGCGCACCGCCTGTCCACCATCCGCGACGCGGACATCATCCTGGTGATGCGCGACGGGCGGATCGTGGAGAAGGGCACCCACGACGAGCTCCTCGCCGCCCGGGGCTTCTACCACGAGCTGTACGCGAGCCAGTTCGAGGAGGCGCTGGAACCGGTGGCCTAACGCCGGTCGCCTCGCCGCAACCCCGCCCCGCCGGCACCCCCGGCGGGGCGGCTCGATTCCCGGCGCCCGGCGGGCTCGCCTGGGATGGTGGGATGGCCCGTCGCGCGACGGCGGATCCCCGCGGATCGGGACCGGGCGCCGCCGCCGATCGGGCCGGACGTCCCTACCGTGCGCTGACGCCCGGGAACAGCATCGGCGGGATGCGCGGCGAGCGCGGCGACCGCCCGTGCGGGCGGCGGACGGTGGACGAGGCGAGGCAGCGCGGCGAGGCAAGGCAGCGCGACAGCGCCCCGAGGCGGGAGGCGATCCATGACCGACCTCGTCATCGAGGCCGCCGGCCTCACCAAGCGGTACGGGCCCCGGCGGGGGGTCGAGGATGTCGGCTTCGGTGTCGCCGAGGGTGAGGCGTTCGGGTTCCTCGGCCCCAACGGGGCCGGCAAGACCACCACGATCCGGCTGCTGCTCGGGTTCCTGCGCGCGACGTCCGGCAGCGCGCGCGTGTTCGGGGCGGATGCGTTCCGCGACGCCGCGCGGATCCACGCCCGGGTGAGCTATCTCGGCTCGGACCCCGGGTTCCTCGGGGAGCTCACGGCCGCCGAGCAGCTCGAGTACCTGGGCGGGCTGCGCGGCCTGCCACGCCGGGCCTGGTTGCCCCTCGTCGAGCGGCTGGAGCTGGACCCCACGGTGCGGATCAAGCGGCTGTCCCGCGGCAACCGCCAGAAGATCGGGGTGGTGGCGGCGTTCATGGGCCGCGAACCCCTGCTCGTCCTCGACGAGCCGACGAGCGGGCTCGACCCGCTGATGCAGCGCGAGTTTCTCGCCCTTGCCGCCGAGGCGCGCGCTGCCGGGCGCACGGTCTTCCTCTCCAGCCACAACCTGATCGAGGTCGAGCGGGCATGCGACCGCGTGGCGATCATCCGAGACGGTCGGGTCGTCCAGGTCAGCGGCGTCGGCGAGCTGCTCGGCTCGCACTGGCGATCGGTCAACCTGGTCCTGGCGGCGCCGCCATCCCCCGACGCCTTCGACCTGCCCGGCGTCGAGGTCGTGGCGATGACCGGGCGCGAAGTCCACCTGATGGTCCGCGGCAACGTGAACCCGCTGCTGGGCCGGATCGCGGCCCACGCCGTTGAGGACATCGCGATCACCACGCCCGACGTGGAGGACCTGTTCCTGCGCCTCTATCGCGGCGACGAGCCCGCCTCGCCGGCCGCGCCCGGGGAGGTGCCGGCATGACCGCGTTCCGCCTGGAGCTCCGCCGCTGCCGGTCGCTCGCGCTGTGGCTGGCCGTCTCGCTGGCGGTCTACGGGGCGATCATGGGCGTGATGTACCCGTTCCTCAAGTCAAACGACGAGCTGATGCGGCAGTACATGGCGACGTTCCCCAAGGAGTTCCTGGCAGCCTTCGGCATGACCGGCGTCCTCTCGGACCCGGGCGTGTTCTTCACCACCTACATGTCCAGCTGGCTGTGGCCGATCATCGCGACCGCGGCCGCGCTGCTCCTGGGCACGCGCGCGGTGGCGGCCGACCTGGACCGGGGGTTCCTGGACCTGCCGCTCGCGACGCCGCTGTCGCGGGCCAGCTACCTGGCCACCAACATCACGGCGCAGGCGATCGTGCTCGCGGCGCTCGCGGCGACGGCCGTGCTCAGCATCTGGCTCGCGGCGGCAGCAACCGGCAACGTGTTCGATGTCGGCGGGTATGCCCTCGCAGGCGTCATGTCCTTCGCCTTCGCGTGCGCGCTCGCCGGCGCCGCGACGCTGCTCTCGGTGGTGACGCTGAGCCGGGGGCAGGGCTCGGGGATCGTCGGCGGCGCGGTCTTCGCCATGTACGCGGTGTTCGTGGTCACGCAGGTGTCCAAGGACTGGGCGTGGCTGGCGCCCCTCTCGGCCTGGGGCCACTTCCGCACCACCGAGCTGATCGACAACGGGGTGGTCCCGATCGGGGACCTGGCGCTGTTCGCCGCCGTGGCGATCGGCGGCTGGCTGGCGGCCATCTGGGCGTTCCGGCGGCGCGACCTCGCCGCGTAGGCCCCGCGGGTCGGGTCAGGCGTCAGGCGTCGGGCTCGCCGGCCCCCGGCGTGCGGGCCACCAGCGCGAGGATCTCCGCGCCGTAGCGGTCCGCTTTGGCGGGGCCGATGCCCTTGACGCGCCAGAGCGCCTCGAGCGAGGCCGGGCGTGCCTCGGCAATTGCCGCCAGCGTCGTGTCATGGGCAACCACGTACGGCGGCTGGCCGAGCTCTCGGGCCTTGTCGAGCCGCCATGCCCGGAGCGCGTCGAACAGCGGGTCCCCCGTGGCGGGCGCCGGGGTCGCCCCGCTGCCGCCGGCCGGTCGCCCGGCCGCGGGGCGTGCCGCCGGCGCGGCG
>JAKAHL010000198.1 GCA_021815005.1 Chloroflexota bacterium | reverse complement strand
GGCGGGCAGTTGGTGGAGGTGTTCAAGGATCGCGCGCTGGCCCTGCCGCCGCTCAACACCAACCTCGCGCGCAAGCTGATCCACGAGACCAAGATCAGCCACGCCCTCAAGGGCGTCCGGGGTCGCAAGCCCATCGACGAGGATGTCCTGGCCGCGCTCCTCGTGCGGTTCAGCGAGCTCGTCGCCGAGCAGCCGCGGATCGCCGAGATCGACATCAACCCGCTGCTCGCCTCGCCCGAGCGGGTGATCGCGCTCGACGCGCGCGTGGTGCTGCACCCGGCCTCGCTGGCCGACGCCGAGCTGCCGCGGCTGGCGATCCGCCCGTACCCCTACGAGTACGGCCGCCAGGTCACCACCGACGACGGCGCCGTCATCACGATCCGCCCGATCCGGCCCGAGGACGAGCCGGCGATGGCGGCGTTCCACACCCGCCTCTCGGACCGGACCGTTCGGGCCCGGTACGGCAAGGACCGCTCGCTCGCCGAGCGGACCGCCCACGAGCGGCTGGCCCGGATCTGCTTTGTGGACTACGACCGCCAGTTCGCGCTGGTCGCGGAGGCGGAGCTGCTGGGCGGCAGCCGGGAGATCGCGGGCGTCGCCCGCCTGTCGCGGATGCACGCGAGCAACGATCGCCAGCTCACCGTGACGGTCGCCGACGCGTGGCAGCGCCAGGGGATCGGCGCGCAGCTCGTGCGCTGCGCCGTCCGCGTGGCCACCACCGAGGGCGTGGAGCGCCTGATCGCCGAGCTGGCTCCGGACAACCGGGGCATGCGCGAGCTGCTCGCCGACGAGGGGTTCGGTTTCGAGGACCGCGGCGACACGCTCGTCGCGACGCTCGCGATCTAGCGGCGGCGACCCGCGGCACGCGGCGCCGGCGGGGCCCCGGGCGTCACCTCGGGGCGGCTGCCCCGTCGCTCCCGTCGCCCTCGTCGCCTGACGCCTCGAGCAGCTCGGCGACCGTCGCCGCCAGCATCGAGGGCGTGTACGGCTTGGGCAGGAAGGCGCCGGCGGTGGCCTCGATGCCCCGCCGCCCGATCACGTCCTCGGCGTAGCCCGACGTGAGCAGGACCCGCATGTCCGGGCGCGTGCCCATCAGGGCGGCAGCCAGCCCGGGCCCCCGCAACCCCGGCATCACGACGTCGGTGAACAGCAGGTCGATGCGACCCTCATGGGCTGCGGCCACGCGGAGCGCCTCCTCGCCCGAGCCGGCGAGCAGCACGGTGTAGCCGCGACCGGCCAGGGCGCGCTGGGCCACCTGGCGGAGCACCGGCTCGTCATCGACGACCAGGATCGTCGCGGGGCCCACCCGGTCGGGCTGGCGGGGTGCGGCGGGCCGGCCCCGGCGCTCGTCCGGCGGCGTGAGCGGCAGCAGGATGCGGAACGTGGTCCCTCGGCCGGGCACCGAGCTCGCGGACATGCGCCCGCCCGACTGCTGCACGAAGCCGTGCGCCATCGCCAGGCCCAGCCCGGTGGCGTCGTCCGCGCCGGTCGCGAAGGGCTCGAACAGCCGGTCGAGCGCCTCCGGCGAGATTCCCGGGCCGGAGTCGGCAATGACCAGGACGGCCGTCCCGGCGCCGGGCAGCGCCTCGTCGGAGCGCGGCGCCTCCACGCCGATCCGCAGCGTTCCGCCGTCGGGCATGGCCTCGCGAGCGTGGACCGCGATTGCGAGCAGAGCCTGCTCGAACAGGTTCGGGTCCAGGCTCACCGGCATCGGCTGGGGACCCGGCGAGACCGCGAGCGCCACCCGACCGCCCACCGCGCGCGACAGGATAGGCCCGGACTCGCTCACCAGGTCGCGCAGGTCGGCCCGGCGCGGCCGGAGGAAGGACCGCCGGCCGAACGCGAGCAGGCGCAGGGTCAGGGTCTCGGCCTGGCCGGCGGCGGCGGTGATGGCCCGCGCCCCCTCCGCGATGTCGGCCGGGGTGGAGGTCAGCGGGTCCAGCAGCGCGGCGTGCCCGACGATCATGGTCAGCACGTTGTTGAGGTCGTGCGCCACGCCTCCCGCGAGCTGGGCGACCGCGTCGATCCGGGCCGTCTGGGCGAGGCGGGCGTCCTGCTCGCGCTCGAGGCTGATGTCGCGCGACATCGTTACGCGCCCGCTCACGCGCCCGGCGGGATCGCGCAGGGCCACGACCCGCGACGAGACGCGGAACCGAGTCCCGTCCTTGGCCCGGTGCGTCACCTCGCCCGCCCAGGCCCCGCTGGCCGCGAGGGAGGCCGCGATCTCCGCCTCGAGGGCGGCGCACTCCGGCCCGAGGTGGACGCCCGGGGCCTGCCCCACCACCTCCTCGCGCAGGTACCCGTTCATCCGCTCATAGGCGCGATTGACGTACACGATCGCGCCTGCCGCGTCCGTGATGAAGATGGCGTCCGACGCCTGCTCCGACGCCTGTGCCAGTCGGTCCCGCTCCGCCTCGAGGGCCTTGCGCGCGGTCACGTCGCGCGCAATCAGCTCCACGCGGCCGTCCGCGAGCCGACTGCCGGTCACCTCCAGGGTCAGCGCGGCCCCGTCGCCGCGGACGGCTGCATATTCCACCGCCATCGCCCTGCCGCCGGCCATGGCGACGAGGTCGGCGCCAATCCTGGTCCGGTGCTCAGGCGCCACGAGGTCGGCGAACGGGCGTCCGACGAGCGAGCCCCGGGGCGCCAGCGCGATCGCCTCCGCGGCCGGGTTCGCGTAGGAGATCAGGCCAGCCTCGTCGAGGACGAAGACGCCGTCGAAGGCGCCGTCCACCAGCGCCTGGGCACGATCCTCGGACGCCTCGGCGCGGGCGAGCGCCTCGCGGAGCTCGGTGACGTCGGCAAAGGACACCACGATCCCGGACGGCCTGCCGGTCGCGTCGAGTCCGGTGGGGACCGCGTTCGAGGAGACCCAGCGGATCTCGCCGTCCGCCTGCGGCATGCCGATCAGGACCCGCTCGGTCTTGCGCCCGGTCCGGAAGGCGATCTGGGTGGGCAGCTCCTCGGGCGGCAGGGGCGAGCCGTCCTCGCGCAGGAAGGCTGTCGCGATGGCCCGCGCGTCGCGCCCGGTCAGGTCCCCGGCGCCCGGGCCGTGGAGGCGGCGCGCGGCCTCGTTCATCATCGTGACCCGGCCGTCCGCGTCGTAGGTGATGATCCCCTCCTGGAGGATGGACACCAGATCGCGGTAGCGGGCCTCGCTGGCGCGGAGCGCCTCCTGGGCCCGGCGCTCGGCAGTCACGTCCTGGACCACCGCCTCCACGCTGCCGTCCTCGCGCAGCTGCCCGTGGAACGCGACCGTGATGACCTCGCCATCGGCCTTCCGGAAGCGGCGGTCCACCCACACCGCGGACCCGGACAGCAGCAGGTCCCGCATGCCGGCTTCCTCGGCCGCGGAGAGGTCGTGCACGGTGATCTCGGGACCCACGGCGCGCAGGTCCTCGAGCGCGTAGCCCAGCATGGCGCACGCGGCCGGGTTCGCGTCGAGGACCCAGCCGCGCTGGTCGAACACCATGATCCCGGCCGACGCCTGCTCCACGATCGAGCGGTGGCGCGCCTCGGAGGCGCGCAGGCGCTCGGCGGTCCGCAGGAGCGAGCGGGCGACGCTGAGGTCGGCGGCCAGCCGTTCCAGCAGGGCCAGCCGCTCGGCAGGCAGGGCCGCCGGGCGGCCATCCAGCACCACGAGGGCGCCGAACGCCGGCTGGTCGCCCTCGCGCATCGGCACCGAGGCGCCCGACCGGAACCCGAGCCGGTGCGCCTGCAGCCCGTACGGGCCTGCGTCCTGGGTGGCGAGATCGTCGTTGACGAAGGGCCGGCCCTCCGCGATCGCGCGGGCGACCGGGGTGGGGTTGGCGGCCGTGAGGTCGTCCACGCGACCGGCCAGGCAGGCGACATCGCCCGCCGCCGCCGCGACCGACGCGAACCTGCGGTCCGGGTCCGCGAGCGACACCCAGGCCAGCCGGAAGCCGGCCACATCGACCATGATCCGCGCCGCCTCCGACCAGAGCTCGGTCTCGGTGCCGGCCCGGGCGATCGCCCGGTGGATGTCGGCGGTCGCTTCGTACAGGAGGTTCAGGTTGGCCTGGGCGTCGGGCCGCTCGCCCCGCTCGGTGAAGGCGGCCAGGATGAGGCGCCGTCCGTCGAGGTCCACGGAGGAGATGGTCGCGGTCATCGGGAGCACGTTGCCGCCGGCGGTCGCCGTGCTCACCGCGAAGGTCCGGGTTGGGCCGTCCGCGACCGAGGCCATCGCGTCGCGGAGCCGACTGAGCGAGGAATGGGTGACGAGGGTGGGCGACCTGCCGATCAGCTCCTCGCGCGTCCGGCCGTAGAGGCGGCAGAGGGCCTCGTTGGCGTCCTCGACCAGCCCGCTGGACGGGTCCACGAGGAGCATGGGCAACCCG
>JAKAHL010000197.1 GCA_021815005.1 Chloroflexota bacterium | reverse complement strand
ACTTCGACGACTGGTCCGAGGCGGCGGCGCTCGAGCTGGCGCGCGAGCGGGGCATGGACGGCCTCGACGCGACACAGTGGCGGGTGATCCGCTTCATGCGCGACTGGTATGACGGGCACGGCCGGGCGCCGATGAACAAAGACCTGCGGGCGGGGACCGGCCTGCCGTTGCTCGAGCTGGAGCGGCTCTTCCCGGACGGCATCAGACTGGGCGCGCGCCGGCTCGCCGGGCTGCCCAACCCGCAGACGTGCCTCGACTGACGTGATCTACCTCGACAACGCCGCGACGACGTTCCCCAAGGCCCCGCGCACGCTCGAGCGGGCGCTGGAGCGATACCGGGATCTGGGCGTGTCGCCCGGACGCGGCAGCCACGACCTGGCGCTGCGCGCGGGCGACGCCGTGGACGAGGTCCGGTCCGCTGTGGCGGCGTTCTTCGGGGCGCCCGAGCCGGAGCGGGTCGCCTTCGGCGCGAACGCCACCGACGCGCTGAACACCGCGATCCTGGGCCTGCTGCGGCCCGGGGACCACGCGGTGGCCACGCGGCTGGAGCACAACAGCGTGCTGCGGCCGCTTCACCACCTCACCCAAGCGGGCGTCATCGCCTGGGACGCCGCGCCGTTCGACGAGCGGGGGATCGTCACGCCGGACGCGGTCGAGGCCCTGCTGCGGCCCGAGACCCGGCTGGTGGTGATGACGCACGCCTCCAACGTGCTTGGGACCGTCCAGCCGGTGGCCGAGGTGGCCCGACGCTGCGCCGCCCGCGGCATCCCGGTAGTCGTGGACGCGGCGCAGTCGGCGGGCCAGGTCCCGATCGACATGGCGGCCATGGGGATCGCCGCGCTCGCCTTCACCGGGCACAAGTCGCTCTACGGGCCGCCGGGCATCGGCGGGCTGGTCGTGATGCCGTCGCTCGAGGTGGCCACGACGCGCTTCGGCGGCACCGGCGTGGATTCGGCCAGCCTGGTGCACACGCAGGCGTACCCGCTCCGCCTCGAGGCGGGGACCCTCAACCTGCTCGGCGTGCTGGGGCTGGGCGAGGGGCTGGCGTTCGTCCGCGCGCAGGGGGTCGAGGCGCTCCACGCGCGGGAGGTGGCCCTCCTGACTCGCCTCCGCGACGGCCTGGCGGCGATCGACGGTGTGACGGTCTACCGCGCCGACGGGGACCTGGCGGGCCGGGTTGGCGTGCTCGCCTGCAACGTCGCCGGCATCGACCCGGAGGACGTGGGCGCCATTCTCGACGGCGACTTCGACATCGCCGTCCGGGTCGGGGTGCACTGCGCGCCGCTGGTCCACCGAGACCTCGGGACCATCGAACGGGGCAGCGTGCGCTTCTCGCTCGGCGCGTTCAGCACCGAGGCGGACGTGGACGCGGCTGTCGCGGCGATGCGGGCGATCGCCGGCGGCTGAGTCTCCCGCCACCGGCGCGGCCGGCCCCGGTTCCTGCCGGGCAGTGGAAGCACGACTGCGCGGCGGAGCGTGGCGAGGAGCCTCGGTGCCGGTCCCGCACGCAGACCGGAGCAGCGCCGAGGGTGTGCTGCCACCCAGTCGCGGGCCGCGGGTTCTGTCAGGCGCCTGGCGACGAGCAGACGTCCTTTGACTGGGTTTGCGAGCCGGTGCCACGGGCGCGGCTGTCCGAGCCGCCGTCGCGGGCGGGCCGCGCATCCGAGGCGCGCACCCGCCACGAGGGCAGCCGGATGCAGGTGCCCGCTGCGCGGTCAACCTGACGCGCGAGACGAACCGCATCGGCCGATCGCGACGGGGTGCGCGCATCGGCCTGCCCGATGGAGGGTCACGCGCGCTGGAGTGCCCGCCCAGCGGGCAGGGGCGGGGCAGGGGCGGGCAGGGGCGAGGCAGGAGCGCGGCGGCGGTCAGCGACCCGGCGAGCCGGGAGGCAACAACCCGGGACAGAGCGACGACGTGGTGCCCCCGCCGATCCCCCATCCGAGCGACACTGTCAGGAGCGCCCGACCCGACGTCGACCAGGAGGCTCGCCATGACCTACCAGCCCGCCCCCGATCGCTATGACGCCATGCCCTACGCCTTCTGCGGACGCAGCGGCCTGCAGTTGCCCCGGATCTCGCTGGGGCTGTGGCACAACTTCGGGGACACCACGCCCGCGTCCCTCCAGCGCGAGATGGTCACCACCGCGTTCGACCTGGGGATCACCCACTTCGACCTTGCCAACAACTACGGGCCGCCCTACGGCTCGGCCGAGGTCAACTTCGGGCGGATCTTGCGCGAGGACCTGGCCGCGCACCGCGACGAGCTCGTCATCAGCAGCAAGGCCGGCTGGGACATGTGGCCGGGCCCGTACGGCCAGGGGGGCGGCTCCCGCAAGTACGTCCTCGCGAGCCTTGACCAGAGCCTCCGCCGCGTGGGCGTCGAGTACTTCGACATCTTCTACTCGCACCGCTTCGACCCGGACACGCCGCTCGAGGAGACGATGGGCGCGCTCGCCCACGCGGTCCGGCAGGGCAAGGCGCTGTACGTGGGCATCTCGTCCTACTCGGCGGCCAAGACCCGCGAGGCGGCCGCCATCCTCCGCGCCGAGGGCGTGCCGCTGCTGATCCACCAGCCTTCGTACAACATGCTGAACCGGTGGGTGGAGGCGGAGCTGCTCGACACGCTCGAGGACGTGGGCGCCGGCATGATCGCGTTCACCGCGCTCGCCCAGGGCCTGCTCACGGACAAGTACCTCGGCGGGATCCCGGCCGACGCCCGGATCAACCGGCCCGGCGGCGGCTCCCTCCAGGCGTCGATGCTCTCCGAGCAGAACCTCGCCCGGGTCCGGGCGCTCAACGAGATCGCCCGGCGGCGCGGCCAGTCGCTGGCGCAGATGGCGCTGGCCTGGGTGCTGCGTGACCCGCGGGTCACGACCACGCTGATCGGCGCGAGCTCGCCCGCCCAGATCCGCGAGAATGCGGGCGCCCTGGCGAACCTGTCGTTCACGGCCGAGGAGCTGGCCGAGATCGACCGGTTCGCGGTCGAGGGCGGCGTCAACCTGTGGGAGCGGCCGAGCACCGACCGGCGTCCCTAGGCGGGGGTGGGCCGGACCGGCGGCCGTCCTACAATCATGCGGCGTCCCGCCACCGAACCCGGCGCGGCAACCCGCGCCATCGCACGAGGCCCAACCGATGACCGACGACCCCGAGCTCGCGCGCGCGCTCCAAGACGGGCGCGACCACTACCCGGTCGCGTTCATGCAGAACCTGATCGACAACGGCGAGGGCTGGCAGTTCGAGAACGAGCTCGGCCGCGCCATCGTCAAGGCGCTCGATGATGGCACCTGCGTCCTGGGCCCGGTCTCGCACCGCGACTACCACGGCAACGTCGTGCCCGCCCGCCAGGACGTGGCGCCGGGCGCCAAGGGGAGCCTCGCGTACGCCAACCGCCTGCGCGCCGAGCGCGGCGCCAAGCTCCTTGCGGAGCAGGACGACGGGACGGTCGCCGAGATCGGCTGACCTCAGCCCCCGCCAGCCCCGAAGCCGTCCGGCCCCGCGCGGGGTCGGCCGTCCGGTGCTCGCCCGAGCGGTCGGGCTCGGCCGCGGTGCGGCCATGTCTCGCCTCGCGCCTGTCCGGGGCTAGCTGCGGCGCCTCGAGACGGGTCGTCCCGGGTCCTCCTCGGTACGCTGTCGTCCATGACCGCCGTGCAGACCGTCCTGGGACCTGTGGCCGCGGAGGCCCTCGGGCCGACCCTCATCCACGAGCACCTGCTGATCGACCTGTGGCCGCTGTTCGACGCCGGCGAGCCCGGTGCGGACGTGCCTGTGACGCCCGCCACCATCGACCGCGTCCGCGCCAACCCGTTCGCGTTCCACGACAACCTGGTCCTCGACGACCTCGACCTGGTGGCGGCCGAGCTGGCGCCGTTCGCGGCGGCCGGCGGGCGGACCGTGGTGGACCTCACGCTGCCGGAGATCGGCCGCCGGCCCGAGGCGCTGGCCGGCATCGCGCGCCGCGCGGGGTTGCACGTGGTGATGGGCTGCGGGCGGTACCTCGCGGGCGCCCGGCCGCCGGAGCTGCGCGGCGCCCCCAGCGAGCGCCTTCGCGACGAGCTGCTGCGGGACCTCCTCGTCGGCGCGGACGGGAGCGGGATCCGGGCGGGGGTCATCGGCGAGATCGGCACGTCGGACCCGCTCCACCCCGACGAGGCGCGGATGCTCTGGGCGGCCGGCGAGGTGCAAGCCGCGACCGGCGTCGGCCTGGTGGTCCACTTGGACCCGTGGGGCCGCAACGGCCACCAGGTGCTGGACCACGTCCTGGGCGCGGGCGCGGACCCGTCGCGGCTGCTGCTCGCGCACATGGACCCGTCGCTCGGGGAGCCGGCCTACGCGCGCGGTCTCGCCGAGCGCGGCGCCACGGTGG
>JAKAHL010000196.1 GCA_021815005.1 Chloroflexota bacterium | reverse complement strand
CTCGCCCGGCGGTCACGCCGGGCGCGGGTTGAAACACGAAGATCGGGAAGGGCATCTTCCCGCAGGTCACGTCTCGCCCGGCGGCACGCCGGGCGCGGGTTGAAACGACCCCGACGAGGCGCGGTTCTTCGGCATGATCCAGTCTCGCCCGGCGGTCACGCCGGGCGCGGGTTGAAACGCCGCCTCCACCACGGCCTGCGCCGCCTCGCGCAGTCTCGCCCGGCGGTCACGCCGGGCGCGGGTTGAAACCACCCCGTCCTGTCGGTCGCGTCGGCGTGCCTGCGGACGTCTCGCCCGGCGGTCACGCCGGGCGCGGGTTGAAACATCGGCGTGTCGGCGCTGGTGTTCATCGTCCTGGGTCTCGCCCGGCGGTCACGCCGGGCGAGGGTTGAAACCAGCAGGGGACGATCTCGCCACTGACGGAGCGCCAGAGTCTCGCCCGGCGGTCACGCCGGGCGAGGGTTGAAACGAGGCCGAGAGACACGTGCGGGGGCTGATCCGGGCCTCGCCCGGCGGTCACGCCGGGCGAGGGTTGAAACCCGGCCGAGGCGTTCGGCGCGGCCGCCCTAGCGTCTCCGTCTCGCCCGACCATCACGCCGGGCGCGGGTTGAAACTGCATCCGTGCGAGTCTCCGGACGATTGGCGCCCCACCTTGTCTGCGGGCGACCGCTAGTCGATCCCCAGCTCGCGCAGGCGGTCCTCGTCCTCGATCCCGAGGTGGTGCGCCAGCTCGTGGAGCAGCGTGATCCGGACTTCCGCGGCGAGATCGTCCGGGTGGGGGAAATCCTCCTCGAGCGGCAGCCGGAAGATCACGATCCGCGTGGGCACCGGCGCCCAGCTGCCGCCCCACTCGTCGAGCGGGACGCCCTCGTAGAGCCCGTAGAGCGTGTCGTCGGGCCGGAGGCCGTTCTCGCGGAGCTGCTCCGGCGAGGGCTCGTCCGCGATGACGACGGCCACGCCGTCGAGCGCCGCGCGGAAGGGGGCGGGGATGGACGCGATCGCCCGGTCCACCAGCCGGTCGAAGCCGACGTGGGACGCGCGCCGCGGGCGATGGGGCGCGAGCCGGGAACCGCGACGCTGCTTGGCCATCTCAAGGGCATCGTAGCGGCAATCGGCCCCGTCCCGACCGCGGCCCGCTACGATCGGCCCGCCGCCCCTGAAGGCACCGGAGAGCCCAGCCATGCGCGTCGTCTACTCGCCCGTCCACCTCGGCCATGCCGTCACGATGCAGACGGTGCTCGGCGAGCGCGTCCCGGCCAACGAGGTGGCGGCCCGCGCCGAGCGCATTCGCGCGACGCTGCTCGCGGACGGCGGGTTCGCCGTCGCCGAGCCCACCGAGCACGGTCCCGGCCCCATCCTCGCCGTCCACGACGCGGGAATCCTTCGGTTCCTCGAGGAGGCCTGGCCGGCCGCCCGGGCGAGCGGCCACCCCTACGACCACCTGACGCCCGAGGCGATCATGGCCGCGGGGATGACCGAGGGCATGGCCGAGCGCTTCCGCCACGAGACCCCGGCCCCGGATGGCCGGCCAGGCTACTGGGCCTTCGACACCTCGACGCCAATCCTGGCGGGCACGTTCGCCGCCGCCCGGGCCGCGGTTGACACCGCGCTCACCGCGGTGGACCTCGTCCTCGACGGCGGGGAGACGGCTGCCTACGGCCTGTGCCGGCCGCCCGGCCACCATGCCGCGCGGTCCATGTACGGCGGGTTCTGCTACCTCAACAACGCCGCCATCGCAGCCGAGGAGATCGCCCGGCGCACTGGCGAGCCCGTCGCGATCCTCGACGTGGACTACCACCACGGCAACGGCACCGAGCAGATCTTCTGGCGGCGCGCCGACGTGCTGTACGTCTCCATCCACGCGCACCCCGACCGCGCGTACCCGTACGTGCTCGGCTGGGAGGACGAGGTGGGGGAGGGCCTGGGCGAGGGCTACACCCTCAACCTGCCCCAGCCGGCGGGCTGCACCAACGAGCAGTTCCTCGACGCGCTGGACCTGGCGCTCTACCGGATCTCGGCCGAGGAGGGGTCGGTCGTGGTGGTCTCGCTGGGCCTGGACACCTACCGCCTGGACCCCATCGGCGATTTCGCCCTGACCACCGATGCGTTCCACGAGGCGGGCCGCCGGGTGGCCGCGCTCGGCCGCAGGCTCGTGATCCTGGCCGAGGGCGGCTACCACGTGCCCTCGCTGGGCGAGAACGCGCGCGCCTGGCTGCGCGGCGCCGAGGGCCGCCCGTTCGACCCGCGCCCCGCGCTCGATCCGGGCGCCGCGTGGGACGCAGCCTGACCGCCCCCGGCCGGGGGTACCATCGGCCGATGCCGCAGCACGAACCCGCCGCCCTGCCCGACCACGTCCGCCGGATCGTCGACGAGATCGAGGCCGGCGAGGAGGACGCGCTCCCCCCGCCGCCCGAGGATCGCGCCGGCAGCAGGATCGAGTCGGCCGTCCGCCAGATCCTGGTTGAGATCGGCGAGGACCCGGAGCGCGAGGGCCTCCTGGACACGCCCGCCCGGATGCACCGCATGTACGCGGAGCTGACCGCGGGCTACCACGTGGACGTGGAGCGCCTGATCAACCGCGCCATCTTCGAGGTGGGCTACTCGGAGATGGTGGTGGTCAAGGACATCGAGTTCCACTCCCTGTGCGAGCACCACCTGCTGCCGTTCTTCGGCCGCGCCCACGTGGCCTACGTGCCCAACGGACGGGTGATCGGGCTGTCCAAGATCCCGCGGATCGTGGAGATGTACGCCCGGCGCCTGCAGGTGCAGGAGCGCATGACCCAGCAGATCGCGGAGCTGCTGATGGACCGCCTCCAGCCGCGCGGCGTGGGCGTCGTGCTCGAGGCAACGCACCTGTGCGCGGCGATGCGCGGCGTGCGCAAGCCGGGCACGGTGATGACGACCGCCGCCGTGCTCGGGCTGTTCCGCCGCAACGACAAGACCCGGGCCGAGTTCTTCGCCCACATCGGGCGCCGGCCGCCCGAGGGCTGATCGCGGCGCCGACGGCAGGGCCCGCGCTCGCGCGCCGGTCGCGAATCCGCGCCGATCCACGGCCTACAATCGAGCCATGACCGACCGTCCGCTCAAGGTGCTGATCGCCAAGCCGGGTCTCGACGGCCACGACCGGGGTGCCAAGGTGCTCGCCCGCGGCCTCCGGGACGAGGGATTCGAGGTCGTCTACACGGGGCTGCGCCAGACCCCGGAGATGATCGTCACGGCCGCGCTCCAGGAGGACGTGGACGTGGTGGGAATGTCCATCCTGTCCGGCGCGCACATGACGCTGGTGCCGCGGGTCTGCGAACAGCTGCGCGCGCAGGGCCTGGGGGACGTCCTGGTGACCGTCGGCGGGATCATCCCCGACGACGACATCGAGCCCCTGCGGGCCGCGGGCGTGGCAGGGGTGTTCGGGCCCGGCACGACGATCCGCGAGGTCGCCGACTTCATGCGAGCCCACGCGACCCCGCGCGAGGCGTGACCGAGCCGGCCGGCACGCCCGCCGAACGCGCCGCGGCCCTGGCGGGGGCTGCCCGGGCCGGGGACCGGCGCGCGCTTGCCCGCCTGCTCACCGCGGTCGAGAACCACACGGCCGTTGCGGAGCAGGCGCTGCGGGTCCTGTACCCGCTCGCGGGCGGGGCGCATCTCGTCGGCATCACCGGGCCCCCCGGCGCGGGCAAGTCCACGCTCGTCGCGGCCCTGATCGCGGAACTGCGCGCGGCGGGCCGGACGGTGGCGGTCGTGGCCGTGGACCCGTCCTCGCCGATCACGGGGGGCGCCCTCCTGGGCGACCGCGTCCGGATGCAGTCCTACGCGTCCGACGACGGCGTCTTCATCCGCTCGATGGCCTCGCGCGGCCACGCCGGGGGCCTTGCCGCCACGTCCACGTCGGCCGCGGCGGTGTTCGACGCGGCGGGCTTCGACATCGTCCTGCTCGAGACGGTCGGCACCGGCCAGAGCGAGGTGGAGGTGGCCGCCGCCGCGGACACGACCGTCGTGCTCGAGGCGCCCGAGATGGGCGACGAGGTCCAGGCGATCAAGGCCGGCCTGCTCGAGGTGGCCGACATCGTCGTGGTCAACAAGGGCGACCGGCCCGGAGCCCAGCGCACGGCCGCCCAGCTCCGGGCGATGCTGGCGCCGCCGGGCGAGGCGGGGCAGGGCAGCGGCAAGAAGGCCCGGCGTCCCGAGGTGCTCGTCACCACCGCCATGTCCGGCGAGGGCGTCCCCGCCCTGCTGGCCGCCCTCGACCGCCACCGCGCTCAGGGCGCCGAGGAGGCGACGCCCGCAGCCCGCCGGGCCCGCGCCGCCGCCCAGGTGCGCGCCGTGCTGGTGGAGCGCCTGTGGGCTCGCCTCGCCGCGCCCGCGCTGGCCGGGGCCACCGACAGATC
>JAKAHL010000195.1 GCA_021815005.1 Chloroflexota bacterium | reverse complement strand
CCAGACGAGGGCCCGGCGGCCCCTCCCGCCCCCGACGGCCCGCTTGACTGCGAGGCCCCGCCCTGGGCCGGACCCGCCGGCCCGGTCGGGTCGCTCGCGCCGCCCGCTTGGGATGGACTGGCCGGCCCGGGCCCGCCCGGCGTGCCCGACGCGGGCGCTGCGGGTGCCGTGGTGGCCGGGCTCGCGGCTGGCGATGTCGATCCGTTCGGCGCCCCGGTCGGCGTGGCCGGCCCGGACCCGCCCCCGGGACCGGCGCCATTCGCCGGCTGGCCGAGGGTTGTCAGCAGCTGCCCGGCGGCGACCGCGATCTGTTGCCTGACGGCGACGAGAGCCGGGTCCCCGGCGTCGATGCCGGCGATCGACTGGAGCTGCGCGCGCAGCCGCAACGCGAGCGGCAGATCTGCCGTCGGTCCGGGGGCCGGGCCGACGGCAGCCTCGGTGGCGATGCGCGCGTACTCCCGGAGGGCGGCCGCGGTCGCCCCCTCGTTGCCTTGGCGGGCGGCCTGCTCGGCGTCACCCACGCGAGCGTCCATGCGCGCGAACTGCGCTGCGGCGCGACTCGCCGGATCGGCCGGGAGGAACAGGGCCTCGACCGCGACGCGCGTCGCGTAGAGGGGCCCGCCGGGGGCGGCCGCCGCCGCGGTTCCCACGCTGATCACAGCGAGCAAGCCCGCTGCGACGAGGATGAGGGCCGGGCGGCGCCCGCCCGGGCGGCTCGTGGGCACCGCGCCGGCCGAGGGGAGGGCGCGACCGGAGGTGCCCTGCTGCTGTGCGGTCAAGCCTGCTGCGGCGTAGGCGCCGAGGACCGCGGCGCGTGTTGCCGGCGCCATGGGCGAGTCGTCGTCCTCCGCGACGGCCAGCCGGGAGATGATCGCCACGACGTCCTCCGCGCCGTGATCGTCCCAGCGGTCCGCGTCCGGGGTTCGCCCGAAGCGGCTGCGAAGGGCTTCAGCCAGGCGCGTCACGGGACATCACCCCCGATCGGTGCCGCGGCGGGTTCGAGGGTGGCATCCGTCTGCCCGAAGTGGCGTCGCAAGTTGATCAGGGCCCGGTGCTGGAGCACCCGGACGGCGCCGTTGCTGCGGCCCATGACCGCCGCCGTCTCGGCCGGCGCCAGGTCCGCGAAGAACCGCCAGGCCAGGACCTCCTGCTGGTCCGGGGGAAGCGTGCTGAGCGCTATCGCGAGGCGGGCGCGATCGTCATCGCGCTCAGCAGCCGAGACGGGGTCGCCCGCATCGCCGGACCGGCTCGCCGCCAACCCGACCGCGGCATCCAGCGAGACGGCCGGGTGCGCGGTGCGGCGGTGGTCGATCACCGTGTTCCGCGCGATACGGAAGACCCAGGCCCCGAAGGGCAGGCCCCGCTGGCGGTACCGCGGAAGTGCTTCGATCATCTTGACGAACGTCCGCTGAAGAAGTTCTTCGGCCAGGTCGGGATCGCCTGTCTGGCGGCGCAGGAAGCGACGCACGCGCGGGGCGTAGGCGTCGTAGATCGTCCCGAAGGCCGCGGCATCGCCTGATGCGGCGCCTCTGACGAGACGATCCACCAGGGCTTCGTCGATGGGCTGGCCATCCATCGCGCGGTCTCGGTCACCTCTGTGCCGATGCGGAAGGTCGGGGCGTCGGTGGCGCGCCGGAGGACGCTCTGCCCATCGTCGGCGGGCGTCACGGCCGCGCCACCTGCGCACGCGACCCGATCCGAGGGAGCAAGGTCACGATCCGCCGCAGCGTCACGCTCCGTCCCGGCCGGGCGTGGACGAGCCGGAACCCGAGGGCGTGCCGGCCTGAACCTGCTGCTGCGCCTGCTCCTGGGCCTGCTCCTGGGCCTGCGCCTGCTCCTGCGCCTGCACCTGCGCCTGGGTCTGGACCTGCTCCTCGGCCTGCGCCTGCTGCTGCGCCTGAACCTGCTGCTGCGCCTGCGCCTGCTCCTGGGCCTGAACCTGCTGCTGCGCCTGCGCCTGCTCCTGGGCCTGAACCTGCTCCTGGGCCTGAACCTGCTCCTGGGCCTGAACCTGCTCCTGGGCCGGGGCCTGGGCCTGGGCCTGGGCCTGGGCCTGGGCCTGGGCCTGGGCCTGCGCCTGCGCCTGCTCCTGGGCCTGGGCCTGCTCCTGGGCCTGAACCTGCTGCCGGTTCGCGGTGGCGGCCAGCGTTGCGCTGACAACCGCGTCGCTATGGCCGATGCGGTCCCGGTCCTGCGTCCGGTCCTGGTCCTTGTCGCAGTCGAGGTCGCAGTCCCCGATGCGGTCGCGGTCCTGGTCCAGGTCGCCGCTCGGCGTCACGGTGCTCGGCGCCACGGCGAGCGTGGTGACGTCGATCCGGTCCCGATCCTGGGTGCGGTCCTGCAGGGTGTCGAGATCGCGCAGCTGGACGCGATCGAGATCTGCCTGCGTGGCCGGAATGGGGCTGGCGCTCATGCCGGTCACGGCGACCGCGGCAATCAGAGCAGCGCCCCCGATGGCAGTTGTGGCCTTGGCGATCAGAGCGGCGGGAACGATGCCGATCATGTCCGGCTCCCCGGGGTGGCGGCGGGGTGTTGGTCCCTGCTGGGCGTCACTCCCATTCGCCGTCCAGTAACGAGCGGGGGGCCGCCCTGTTACATGCCCGACTCCCGGTGGGCACGCGAGTGGCCGGGACCCGCCCCCTCGCGGCTCCCCCCGGCGCCCGATCCCGAGGGGACCGCCTACGCCTCCGGTGCGCCCTCGACCCCGTCGGCCTCGCCGACCGGCTTCTGGTCCGGCGCCGCGGCCGGCAGCAGCGGCAGCCCGTCCTCGCGGTTGGTCCCCATCAGGCCGAAGCGGTGGTACACGACCAGCTTCTCGCGCGTGTCCGCGATGTCGAGGTTGCGCATCGTCAGCTGGCCGATCCGGTCCTGCGGCGTGAAGAACACCTCGTCGCCCTTCTCCATGGTCAGGCGCTCGGGGTGGTACGTCAGGTTCGGGCTGGTGGTGTCGAGGATCGAGTAGTCGTTGCCGCGCCGCAGCTCCAGCGTCACCTCGCCGGTGATGGCTCGGGCCACCCAGCGCTGGGCGGTCTCTCGGAGCATCAGCGCCTGCGGGTCGAACCAGCGGCCCTGGTAGAGCAGGCGGCCCAGCCGCCGCCCGTTGGACCGGTACTGGTCGATGGTGTCCTCGTTGTGGATGCCGGTGACCAGCCGCTCGTAGGCGATGTACAGCAGCGCCATGCCGGGCGCCTCGTAGATGCCGCGGCTCTTGGCCTCGATGATCCGGTTCTCGATCTGGTCGCTCACGCCCAGGCCGTGGCGCCCGCCGATCTCGTTGGCCCGCGTGAACAGCGCGAGCGGCGTCTCGAAGGTCTCGCCGTTGAGCGTGACCGGCTCGCCGTCCTCGTAGCCGACGCGCACGGTCTCCGCCGGCACGGCCACGTCGGCTCGCCACGAGGCCACGCCCATGATCGGGTTGACGATCGACACGCCGCGGTCGAGGAACTCGAGGTCCTTCGCCTCGTGGGTGGCGCCGAGGATGTTCGAGTCGGTGGAGTACGCCTTGTCGGCACTCATCTTGTACTCGAGGCCGGCGCCGTCCAGATAGGCCGACATCTCGGCCCGGCCTCCCAGCTCGTCGATGAACTGCTGGTCCAGCCAGGGCTTGTAGATCTGGAGGCCCGGGTTGACGAGCAGGCCGTAGCGGTAGAACCGCTCGATGTCGTTGCCCTTGTAGGTGGACCCGTCGCCCCAGATGTTGACGCCGTCCTCCCGCATCGCCGAGACGAGCATCGTCCCGGTCACCGCGCGGCCCAGCGGCGTGGTGTTGAAGTAGAGGTGCCCCGCGGTCGAGATGTGGAAGGCGCTGGTCTGGAGGGCCGCGATGCCCTCCGCGACGAGCTGCGGACGGCACTCGATCAGGCGGGCCTGCTCGGCGCCGTACCTGAGCGCCTTGACCGGGATCGCGTCGTAGTCGTCCTCGTCCGGCTGGCCGAGGTGCGCGGTGTAGGCGTACGGGATGGCGCCCTTCGACCGCATCCAGTGCAGCGCGGCGCTGGTGTCGAGGCCGCCGGAGAAGGCGATGCCGACGCGCTCGCCGACGGGGAGGTGCTGCAGGATGTTGGGCACGGTGAGGTCACTCCTTCGGGCGCAAGTATGCCCGGAGTCCGGTCGGAGGTCCGTCGGGACGCCCCGTGCCGGCCCCGGGACCCCAGGGCTCGCCCCGCCTGCCCGGCCCACCGCGCGAGCCGAGGCAGGGCATGATGAGCGCGTGACCGACGAACTCGCGCCCGAGCGCCCGCCCGCGCCGCCTGACAAGGCTGCCCACCGCAGGCGCCTCCTGGCCGAGCGTCGGGCGATGCCCGACCGGGCCGACCGATCGGCGCGCCTGGCCGAACGCCTGCGGGCGCAGCTCGCCGGGCGCCCCGAGGCGGTCATCGGCGCGTAC
>JAKAHL010000194.1 GCA_021815005.1 Chloroflexota bacterium | reverse complement strand
GGCCGGCTCCGCCGCCCGGGGACGAGCCCGGCGCCCGGCCCGGCGCCCGGCCCGGGGCGCGACTCCGGGGGAGCCTGGGGCAGACCGGGGGCGCGGAGCTTATCGCGGCCGCCCGACGAGCGCCCGACCTGTGGGGCTTCGTGCTCACCGTCGTCGTGTCCGCCGCGGTGTTGCTGTACACCGCGAGCCGCGACCCGCAGCATCTCGACTACTTCAACCGCCTGGCCGACGCCTTCCTCCACGGCCGCATCTGGCTCAACGAGGCGCCGAGCTGGCTCAACGAGCTGATCCCGGTCCCCGGCAAGGCGAACGAGTGGTACGTCACCTATCCGCCGCTGCCGGCCGTGCTGGCGATGCCCTTCGTTGCTTTGTTCGGCCGCGACTTCCCGGCGCAGATCTACTCGTCGCTCTATGCGGCCCTCGCTTCCGGGCTCGCCTATGTCCTGCTCGGGCGCCTGGGCCTGAGCCTCCGGATCCGTGACCGGCTCGCCCTAACGGCCGTGTTCACCTTCGGGACGGTCTTCTGGTTCGTCGCCATCGGCGGTTCGGCGTGGTACTTCGCGCACGTCGCAGCCGTGCTGTTCATGCTCGCCGCGATCCTCGTGGCCCTCCAGAGACGAACGGCCTGGCTGGCGGGAGCACTGATCGGCTTCGCCGCGCTGGCCCGCCTGCCAGCCGGCCTCGCCGCCCCGTTCGTGCTGGCGGCCGCACTCGGGTTCCCCGGCTCCCTGAGGGGGATCGACTGGCGGCACGTCGCCCGAACGACGATCGTGTTCGGGGTCGGCCTCGCAGTCCCGGTTGCCATCTACGTGGCCTACAACGAGGCGCGCTGGGGGTCGATCACGGACCAGGGCTACGTCCTGATCCCGGGCGTTCTCCAGGACCCGATCTACGCCAAGCACGGCATCTTCTCGGTCTGGTACGTCCCGCGGAACGTGTTCGCCATTCTGTTCCGGAGCTGGAACTACGTGGACGACGCCCCGTGGCTGCAGCCCTCGTGGTGGGGACTCGGGATGTTCCTGACGACGCCGCTCTACCTGTGGCTCGCCAAGGCCCGCTGGCGCTCGCCGATGGTGTGGTGGGCGGGAGCCTCCGCCGTGCTGGTCTCGCTGCCCATCATCACGCACGGCAACGTCGGCATAACGCAGTTCGGCTACCGGTTCAGCCTCGACTTCCAGGTGCTGCTGTTCGTCATCCTGGCGACCGCCTTCGCCGCCGGGCGCTGGACTTGGCGGTCAAAGCTCGCGGCCGTGCTGTCCATCGGCTTCTGCGCGTACGCCATCTGGGCGATCGGGATCGGCTTCGTCGCCTTCTAGGTTGGCCGCCGGGGCGCAGCGGTCTTGCGGGCGCGCGGGTCGCGACGGACGCCGGGCGAGGCTAGGCCACCCAGTCGCCGATGACCCACATCCACGTCAGGGCGCCGAGGGCCAGCAGGGACGCGATCCCCCACGCCCACTCGCGCCGCCGCCCGTTGAGGAGCATCGCCAGCACCACGAAGGCGGGGAACACCACGTCCATGTACCGGACGGTCGAGGTCAGCGGGGTGGGCTGGATCCGGATGGCGAGCAGCGCGACCTGCGGGATGGCGAGCAGCGAGTAGGAGGCAGGCAGGCGGCGGAGCCCGATCACCACCAGGGCGATGAACAGCAGCAGCATCGCGAGGTTCAGCGCCTCGAGCGAATCGTGGTGGTCGATGACCCACTGCAGGGCGGCCGCCGCGGTGTCCCATGGCCAGTGGAAGTTCCGGCCGCCCCAGACGTCCTGCGTGTCGAGCGGCGTCCGCCCGGTCCACGCCTTGGTGGCGACCATGAAGCCGACGAACCCCACGACCGGCACCGCCGTCGCCGCGATCGAGCCCAGCGACGGCAGGCCGAGCGGCCCCCGGCGGTCGGATGCGCGCCACGCGCTCCACGCCTCCCATGCGAGCGGCAGCACCAGGAACACCCCCTGGATCCGGGTCAGGCTCGCGAACAGCGCCGCCAGCACGGCGATTCCCCAGCGCCGTTGGCGGGCCGCGTACAGGGCCCACACGGTCGCGGCCAGGAACGGCGCCTCCGTGAACGGCGCGAACAGGAACAGCGCGGCGGGTGCGATCGAGATGAACAGGCTCGTCCGGAGGGCGAGCTCCTCGTCCCAATCCATCCTGACCAGGCGGAACAGGCCGACGATGGCGACGACGTACGAAACCGCGGCGACGATCAGGCCCGAGAGCGCGACGTCGCCGCCGAGCGGGATCGCGACGACGTGCATCGCCGCCGGCAGGGCCGGCCAGAAGGTGGCGGAATCTTCGGCCGCCTCATAGCCGAAGGTGGCGATCTTCGAATACCAGCAGGCGTCCCAGCGCTGCCAGACGCCGACGAGCGGAAACTGCGACGGCGAGGATGCGAGCGGCGGCGCCGTCAGCCAGTGGTCGAGGGCGAGCTCGAAGTGGCAGCTGGTGGGGACCGACGCGACGTGGGCGATGACGAACAGCGCGAACAGGCTCAGCCCGACGCGCATGACGGCGAACAGCCACAGCGCCTCGCCAAGCCCATCCGGCAGGCGGGGCACCCGGAACGCGAGGCGCCCCGAGGGCCGTGCGGTCCAGGCGCGGCCCACGAGCGTCGCGTCCTATGCCGGCATCAGGGCTGCGGCGCGAACACCCGTCAGCCCTTGGGCTCGACGACGATCGTGACCTCCGGGGTCATGCCCGCCAGGACCCGCACGGCCACCTTGTAGGTGCCGAGCGACTTGATCGGGCTGTCGAGGTCGATCTTGTGCTTGTCCACCACGATGCCGCGGCGGCCGAGCGCCTCCGCGATGTCCTGGGTGTTGATGGAGCCGTAGAGCTTGCCGCCCTCGCCCACCTTGACGCCCATCGTGAGCGTGGTGGAGCCGATGCGGGTGGCCGCGATCTCGGCATCCTCGCGCTCGCGCTTCCGCTTCTCCTCGCGCGACGCGATGTCGTGCTGGTACGCGCGGAAGGCGCCGCCGGACGCTGAGACGGCGAGCTTCTGCGGGATGAGGAAGTTCTGGGCGTACCCGTCCGCGACCGTCTTCATCTCGCCCGTCTTGCCGAGCTTCGCGACGTCCTTCGTCAGGATCACCTTCACGCGATCGAACCCTCCTAGTTGTTGACCCAGCCCCGGAGTCTCGGCCCGAGCTGGCTGTGGCGCAGGGCATCCCCTGCCATTGAGCATGCACCCGGCAGACGCCGAACGATACGCCGCACCGGCGTCGGCGTGAAGCGCCGGATCCTCCGGACGTCGCTCTCGAACGCCTGGCGGTCCACGCCGAGCGCCTCGAGCCTCTCGTCGAGGACCTCGCCCGGGACGCCGTCGAGGAACACGTCGAGCGCCAGGACCACCACGATGAGGTCGTCCAGCCCGCCGAGCACCGGCACGCGGTCCGGGATCAGGTCCCTCCCCACGGCGACGTAGCCGACCGCCGCGGCCAGCGCAAGCTTGCGCGGCATCGGCGTGCGCCCGTCGAGCAGCAGGTCCAGCAGCAGCCGACCGTACTGCGGGGCCCGGCTGGCCAGCGGCAGCAGCGCCGCCATGCCGACCAGCCGCCGGGCGCCGATGCGCCGCCTGCCGCCTGGCCGACCGTTCCGCCGGGTCTCGCGGTCCGCCCGCGAAGCTCGAGCCACCCTGCTCCTCACACGCACCCCGCGGCGTCGCAGCGCGAGACCGGGGAGTAGGGATGGTAGCACCCGCATTCCGCGCCCTCGCCGGCGCGCCCTGGCGCCGCGCCGGCCGGCCCAGCGGGGTGGGCGCGCGGTGGCCCGGTGCCCTGTTGACAGCGAACATCCGTTCGGTATGATACGCGCAACCCGGAGGAGACCCCGTGACCCCCCACGACGCGGAACGCAAGCGCAAGATCCTGGACGTCATCGCGGCAACCATCCGCGCCCGCGGCTACCCGCCGTCCGTGCGGGAGATCGCCAAGGCGGTGGGCCTCGCGTCCACCTCGGCCGTGCACCACCACCTCCTGATCCTGGAGAAGGACGGGTACCTGGAGCGCGGGGCGGCCCAGTCGCGCGCCATCCGCCTCACGCCCACGGCCGCGCTCATGCTCGGCCTGTCCAGCGAGCTGACCCCGCAGGCCATGGCCGGCGAGTCCTTCGCGCTGCCGGTGGTCGGGGAGATCGCCGCCGGCGGGCCGATTGAGGCCTACCAGGACGCGTCGGAGACGCTCGCGGTCCCGGACGTGCTCGCGGCAGGCGGGGACGCGTACGTGCTGCGCGTGCGCGGCGATTCCATGATCGAGGCGCACATCGCGGACGGGGACTACGTGGTGATCCGCCCGCAGGAGACCGCCCGGGACGGCGACATCGTGGTGGCCCAGGTGGAGGAGAACGCGGTCACGCTCAAGCGTTTCTTCCGCGAGAAGGACCGCGTCCGTCTCCAGCCCGCCAACCCCAACTACGCCCCGCAGTTCTACCCGTCGGTGCGGATCCAGGGGAAGCTGATCGGCGTCATCCGGCGCCTGGACTGAAGGACT
>JAKAHL010000002.1 GCA_021815005.1 Chloroflexota bacterium | reverse complement strand
AGGTCAGGGCGGCGCTGTCCGCCCTCGCCTGGGACGGCACGGAGGCGATCATCGCAGACGGGTCCGCGGACCGCGCGCTCGCCCGCGCGCTCGAGGACCCGCACTTCGGGACCCGCGTCTCGGCCCGAGCCGGGGCTGGCGCCGCGTGACCGCCGTGCCCACCCGGCGCGACCGCCACGCCGCCATCCGCCGCCTCGTCGCCGACCGTCCCATCGCGAGCCAGGTGGAGCTGGTGGCCGGGCTGTCCGCCCTTGGCTTCGAGGTCACCCAGGCCACGGTCTCCCGGGACATCGCGGAGCTCGGCCTGGCCAAGGTGATGCGGGGCGAGCACTCGGTCTACGTCCTGCCCGAGACGCTCGCCGGCGTCGCCCGCCCTCGCGGTGACGAGCGGCTGCGGCGGATCCTCGCCGACATCCCGGTCACCGTCGCTCGCAGCGGGCTGATCCTGGTCGTCACCGGGCAGGCGGGCACCGCCAACGTGATCGCCCAGGCGATCGACGAGTCCACGCTGACCGAGCAGGTGGGTACCCTCGCCGGCGACAACACGCTCATCGTCCTGTTCCCCGACGAGCCGGTGCTGCTGCGCTGGCTCGAGCGGTTCACCGCGCTCCAAGCCCAGGCCGAGGCGGCCGCAGTCACGGAGGCCATCGCTCGATGAACAAGGTCGTGCTCGCCTACTCCGGCGGCCTGGACACCTCCGTCGCGGTCGCGTGGCTCAGGGAGCAGTACGGAGCGGAGGTCATCACCCTCACCGTGGACCTTGGCGGGGGGTCGCTCAAGGAGGGCATCGAGCGGGGCGCCATGAGCGCCGGCGCATCGCGCGCCTACGTCGTGGACGCCCGAGAGACGTTCGTGAGCCAGTACGTCTGGCGCGCGCTCCAGGCCGGGGCCGTGTACCAGGGCGCCTACCCGCTCGCCACGGCGCTCGCCCGGCCGCTGCTCGCGCAGCTGCTCGTCGAGGTGGCCCAGAAGGAGGGCGCGGAGGCCGTCGCGCACGGCTGCACGGGCAAGGGCAATGACCAGGTCCGCTTCGACGTCGCGGTCCACGCCCTCGACCCCGGGCTCGAGGTCATCGCCCCGATGCGCGTGGGCATGGGCCTCACGCGCGAGCAGACGGTGGCGTTCGCGGCCCAGCGCGGGATCGAGGTGCCGGACGCCCGCCAGACCCCGTGGTCCATCGACGTGAACCTGTGGGGCCGATCGTGCGAGGCGGGCCCGCTCGAGGACCCCTGGGCCACCCCGCCCGAGGACGCCTACGCGTGGACCGTGCGGGCGGCAGACGCGCCCGACCCGGTCGAGGTCGCCATTGCCTTCGAGGGCGGGATCCCGGTGGCGGTGGACGGCGAGGACCTCTCCGGCGCTGCGCTCGTGGAGCGGCTGCACGCGCTGGGGGCCGCCCACGGCGTGGGGCGAATCGACCATGTCGAGGACCGGCTGATCGGCATCAAGAGCCGCGAGATCTACGAGGCGCCGGCGGCGATGATCCTCCACGCGGCCCACCACGCGCTCGAGGGCCTGGTGCTGTCGCGGGAGCAGCTGCGCTTCAACCGGTTCGTCGCCGACGAGCTGAGCCAGATCGTCTATGACGGCCTGTGGTTCAGCGCCCTGTCGCGCGACCTGCGCGCCTACGCGATGAGCAGCCAGCGCGTGGTGTCGGGCGAGGTGCGCATGCGACTCGACCACGGCCGGGCCTACGTGGTGGGCCGCCGCTCGCCGCTCTCGCTGTACGACAAGAACCTCGCCACGTACGAGGACGGCGACGCGTTCGACCACGCGTCCGCGGTCGGCTTCATCGAGATCTACGGGCTCCCGCTCCGCGTCGAGGCGGCGCGCCACGGCGCGGTGGGCAAGCACCACGGCGCGGCGTGGACGTGGACGAACCCGCTGCTCGCGAGCCTGCCCACAGCCGTCACGGAGCCCGCCGCCGAGCGGTGACGATGCCGTAGGCTGGTGGGGTGACGAGCAAGCCCACCCGGGCCAGGCCCCCGAAGCCCAACGCGCGTGGCGCCCAGATCGCCCAGCCGACCGCCACCGTCTCCCCGCCCGCGGCAAGCGCGTCGCCGGCGGCGTCCGGGCGCGTGCACCAGCTCGCCTTCCTCCACGAGTTCGCGCAGCTGCTCACCGAGGCGCGCGACTGGGACGAGCTGATGCGGACGATCGTGGATCGAACCACCGTGGCCATGGGTGTCGAGGTGTGCTCGGTGTACCTGCTCGACCGCGACGGGGAGCGGCTGACGCTCGCGGCCACGAACGGGCTCGACGCCGAGCAGGTCGGGCAGGTCAGCCTCGCGGTGGGCCAGGGGATCACGGGCCGGGCAGCCCGGAGCCGTCGGCCGCTGGCCTCGCGGGACGTCACCGACGACAGCCAGTTCTCGTGGGTGCGCGGCTTCGACGTCCGCGGCCTGCACGCCATGCTGTCCGTGCCGCTGCTGTGGAACGAGCGGCTCGTGGGCGTGGTCAACGTCCAGACGTCCGCCGTCCGCGACTTCACCCCCGACGAGGTGGAGTTCCTGGGCACCATCGCGGCGCTGCTCGGCGGCCTGGTTGAGAAAGGTCGGATGCAGGCCGAGGCGGAGGCGCAGCTCGACCGCCTGTCCCAGCTGGACGCCGCCCGGGCCGAGCTGCTGTCGGTGGTCACCCATGAGCTCCGGACGCCACTGGCCGTGGTGCGCGCCTACGTGGACCTGCTGGCCGACGCCGCGGCCGACGCGGGCGACGACGACCGGCGGACGCAGGCGGAGGCGTGGCGCGCCGGCGCCGTGGACCAGGTCAGCCGCCTCGACCGTCTGGTGGACGGCATCCTCGCGTCCGTCCGCGGCGAGGGGCTGACGGGGCTCCGTCGCGAGCCGTTCGACGTGGTGGCCGCGATCGCCGGGACCGTCGGCACGCTGGCGCTGCTGCTGCGGACCCGCGCCGTGCGCTGGTACCCGCCCGATGCGCAGCTCATCGCGCGCGGCGACGTGGCTCGGTTCGGGCAGGTGCTGGAGCAGCTCCTGGACAACGAGGCGAAGTACGCCCCGCCCGCAGAGGCGGTGTCGATCGGCGTGTGGAGCGTCGGCGACGAGGTGCACGTCTACATCACCGACGACGGGCCCGGCGTGCCGATCGAGGACTGGGAGGCGGTGTTCCAGCCGTACGTGCGCCTGGACCGGGCGCGGTCCCGGGGGTCGGGCATCGGGCTGTTCGCCGCCCGACGGCTGATGGAGGCCATGGGCGGACGCGTCTGGATCGAGAAGAACGGCTACGGCGGCTCGCGCTTCATGGTGGCGCTGCCGGCAGCCTGAGACCGGCGGCGGGCGCTTCCCGGCGAGCCCCCGCGCTGGGGGCCGTGGCCGGCCGTCTGGCCCGTCTGGCCCGCGCGCGCCGCCCGGGGCCGGGGCTACTCGAGCCCGAGCCGCGCCTTCGCAGCCGTCAGCGCCGCCGCCACCCGGTGCGGGGCCGTCCCGCCGATGACGTCCGCCGAGGCCAGCGACCCCTCCACGCTGGCGGCGGACCGGAGCGCGGGGACGATCCCGCGCTCGTGCGCCAGCCGCCGGGCCACGGGGTCGTCCGAGCCGTCGAGCGCCGCCCGGAACGCCTCGTCGGGAAGGGCGGCGAGCGAGCCGATCCCCTCGGCCTCGGCCCCGCCCACCAGACCGCCCACGATGTGGTGGGCCGCCCGGAACGGGACGCCGCGACGGACGAGGGCGTCGGCAAGCGCGGTGGCGGTGGTGTAGCCCTCCTCGGCGGCCGTGCGCATCCGCTCGCGGTTCACCGTCAGCGACGCGACGAGACCCGACACGACCGAGAGCGAGGCGTCAAGCGTGCGGATGGCCGCGAACAGCGCGGGCTTGTCCTCCTGGAGGTCCCGCTGGTAGGCGAGCGGCAGGCCCTTGAGCAGCGTCAGCATCCCCGCGAGGCCGCCGATCACCCCGGCCGTGCGCCCCCGGACCAGCTCGGCCGGGTCGGGGTTCTTCTTGTTGGGCATCATCGAGGAGCCGGTGGAGAACGCGTCCGCCACGCGCACGAACCCGAAGCGCGGGTTCGACCACCAGGTGACCTCCTCGCCCAGCCGCGAGAGGTGGACCATCGCGAGCGACACCGCCGCCAGCACCTCCACCACGAAGTCGCGGTCCGAGACCGCGTCGAGCGAGTTGGCGGTCACGCCGTCGAAGCCGAGCTCCACCGCCGTTGCCTCGCGGTCCAGCGGGTAGCCGGCGCCGGCCAGGGCGCCCGCGCCGAGCGGCGACACGTTGAGCCGGCGACGCGCGTCGGCGAGCCTTCCCCTGTCGCGCTCGAGCATCTCCACGTACGCGAGCAGGTGGTGGGCGAGCAGGACGGGCTGGGCCGGCTGGATGTGCGTCGCGCCGGGGAGGACCGCATCGCCCTCGCGGTCCGCGAGGTCCACCAGCGACCGCTCGAGGTCAACCATCCCGCTGTCGAGCATGGCCACGGCACGACGGGTCCACAGGCGCAGGTCCGTCACCACCTGGTCATTGCGGGAGCGCCCCGTGTGCAGCTTGCCGCCCACGGCGCCGACGCGCTCGGTCAGGAGCGTCTCGAGGTTCATGTGGACGTCCTCGAGCGCCGGGTCCCACGCCACGGCTCCGCCAACCACGTCCTCGCGCAGGCCCGCCAGGCCCCGCTCGAGCGTCTCCGCCTCCTCGGCCGTCAGCAGGCCGGCCCGGGCGAGGCCGCGCACATGCGCGATCGAGCCGGCGATGTCGTCGAGCGCCAGCTCGGCGTCCACCTCGATCGACCGCGTGAAGTCCGCCATCCGCGAGTCGGGTCCGTCGCCGAACCGTCCGCCCCAGAGCCGCATCGTGCCTCCTTTGCGGGAGAGTGCCTGCGGCCATCGTACCGGGGGCCGAGCGCGGGGGCGCGGGGCGCGCGGTGCGCGGACCCCGGTCGCGGCGAGACCCCGCGTCCGGGCGTCAGGCTGTCATCGCCTCCCGGAGACGCTCGGCAGCCTCCTCGGGCGTGAGGTCCCGCTGGGGCTCGGACAGCAGTTCGTACCCGACCATGAACTTGCGCACCGTCGCGCGCAGCAGCGGCGGGTAGAAGTGGAGGTGGAGCTGCCAGACACCCGGGTCGCCCTCGCCGAACGGCGCCTGGTGCCAGCCCATCGAGAACGGGAATGGGCGGCCGAACAGGGCGTCGTAGCGGCGGTTGAGGTCCTGGAGCGCGAGGGCCAGGGCGTCGCGCCGGGCGTCGTCGAGATCGGCGATCCGGGCGGCCGGCTCGAGCGGCAGGATCATCGCCTCGAACGGCCAGCCGGCCCAGAACGGGACCAGCGTCAGCCAGCCGCCGGCGTCGCGGATCACGCGCGGTCCGCCCCGCTCCGCCCCGGCATAGTCCACCAGCAGCCGCCGACCGGTCTCGGCGTGGTGGCGGGACTGCGCGTCGAGCTCGAGCGATGCCTGCACCGGCAGCGCGTCGCCAGCCCAGATCTGGCCGTGCGGATGGGGGTTGGACGCGCCCATCGCCGCGCCGCGGTTCTCGAACGCCTGGACCCACCGGAAGCGCGACCCCAGCTCCGTGGTCTGGTCGGCCCACACGTCCACCACCCGGCGGATGGCGTCCGCGTCCATGCCAGCGAGGGTGAGGTCGTGGCGGGGCGAGAAGCACACGACGCGGCAGGTCCCGCGCGTGCCCTCCGCGCGGAACAGCCCCTCGCCCAGCCGCACCTCGTCGGTGTCCGGCCGGAGCGCCGCGAAGTCGTTGGTGAACACGAACGTCGTGGTGTACGCGGGGTTGACGTCGCCGCTCACGCGCGTGTTGCCGGGGCAGAGGTAGCAGCCCGGGTCGAAGGCGGGCCGGTCCTCCGGCGGCTCCGGCTCCTCGGCCCCCAGCCACGGCCGCCTGGTCCGCCCCGCCGAGACGAGCACCCACTCGCCGGTCAGGGCGTTGCGGCGGCGATGCGGCTCGGCGTCGAGCGACGCGAGTGCCCCGTCATCGGGGCGGCGCGGCTCAGTGGGCACGGGCGGCAGCCTCGTGGGCGGCGGGCGACACCAGGAACGGCCCGACCGCTCGAGCCGCCTCCGGCACGCGGGCGACGATGACATCGGCCACCGCATCCCGCACCACGGCCAGGGCCTCCGGGTCGATCCCCTCGTCGGTGATCAGCACGTCCGCCTCGTCCAGGCGCGCGATCGACGCGATGCCGACCACGCCCCACTTGCTGTGGTCGGCCACCACCACCAGCCGCCGGCCCGCGTCGATCAGCGCGCGGTCGGTGTCCGCCTCCATGAGGTTCGGGCACGTGTAGCCGGCCCTGGCATCCAGGCCGTGCACGCCCATGAACACCAGGTCCAGGTGGACGCTGCGCAGCTGGGAGATGGCGAACGGGCCCACCAGGGCCTCCGACGGTGTCCGGACGCCGCCGGTGAGGATGACGGTCTGGTTCTGGGCGCGGGAGCGGTTGAGGACCTCGGACACCTGGAGCGAGTTGGTGACCACCGTGATGCCGGGGATGTCCGCGAGCAGCCCGGCGAGCACATACGTGGTCGTGCCGGCCGAAAGGCCGAGCGCCATGCCCGGCTGGACCAGCTTGGCGGCCTCGGCAGCGATGGCGTTCTTCTCGTTCTGCTGGAGGGCGGCCTTGGCCACGAAACCGGGCTCGTAGGAGGCGAAGCGGGCCGGGGCGGTGGCCCCGCCGTGCACTTTCTCGAGGAGGCCCTGCTCGTGGAGCACCTCAAGGTCACGACGCACGGTCATGTCCGAGACCTCGAGCTCGCGGACGAGGTCCGCGACCCGGACCGCCCCGATCTGTCGGACCCGGTCCAGGATCAGCGCCTGGCGCTGGCGAGCGAGCATGCCTCCGCTCCTGTTTCGCGTCGGCCAGATCTCGGGCAATCCGCGGCGGCGGACGTCGGCCGACACCGCCCATGATCGCCCCGGGTGACAGCGAAAGTCAACGCAGATCAACAGAAATCCCTGTTTGATCGGGTGCGAGTCTCTTGACAATCGAGCGACCACGCCGCAACAATCCCGATCGTGGCCCGCCCCAGCACGGACATGCGCGAGGGCGCCACAGAGGAGGATCCACATGGCTGATCTTGTCCAGCGGTCCGTCTCGCGCCGGACGCTGTTGAAGGGTGGCGCGGCCGTCGCGGCACTCGGCGGCGTCTCCGCGTTCCTCGCGGCATGCGGCAGCAGCACGGCGACCACCGCACCGTCCGCGGCAGCCGCGTCCGCGGCAGCCGCGTCCACCGCCCCCTCCGCGGCAGCCGCGTCCACCGCGCCCTCCGCGGCAGCCCCGTCCGCGGCCGGGTCGATCACGTTCGGCTCGAACTACTCGGATCCCGTCCCGCAGAAGGCCTTCGCGGACACGATGGCCGCCTTCACCCAGAAGACGGGCATCCAGTGCACGATCAACACGGTCGAGCACAACAAGTTCCAGGACACGATCAACGCGTACCTGCAGGCCACGCCTGACGACTGCTTCACGTGGTTCGCCGGCTACCGCATGCGGTTCTTCGCGGCCCAGGGTCTCGCGACCGACATCAGCGACGTCTGGCAGACCATCGGCGCGAACTTCTCCGACGCGTTCAAGACGGCCTCCACGGGCGACGACGGCAAGCAGTACTTCGTGCCGCTCTACAACTACCCGTGGGTGGTCATCTACCGCAAGTCGTTCTGGCAGGCGAAGGGCTACCAAGTCCCCAAGACGATCGACGACTTCACCAAGCTGGGCGACCAGATGAAGAAGGACGGGCTCATCCCGCTGGCCTTCGCCGACAAGGACGGCTGGCCGGCCATGGGCACCTTCGACATCCTGAACATGCGCCTCAACGGCTACGACTTCCACATCGGCCTGATGGCCGGCAAGGAGAAGTGGACCGACCCGAAGGTCGTCACGGTGTTCCAGGAGTGGGCGAAGCTGCTGCCCTACTTCGACCCGCAGCCGCTCGGCCTGACCTGGCAGGAGGCCGCCCAGAAGCTGATCAACAAGCAGGCCGGGATGTACTTCCTGGGGACCTTCGCCGGCCAGCAGGCCAGCGACCAGGCCACCCACGACGACCTCGACTTCTTCCCGTGGCCGCTCCACGGCACCCCGTACGACAGCGAGATGGCGATCGACGCCCCGATCGACGGGTTCATGGTCTCCGCGAAGGCCAAGAACCTCGACGGCGCCAAGGCCGCGATGGAGTTCCTGGGCTCGGCCGAAGCGGCGAACACCTACCTCGCCACTGACCCCAACGACGTCGCCGCCAACAAGAACGCCGACACGAGCAAGTACAACGCGTTCCAGAAGTCGAGCGCCACGATCATCGCCGGGGCGAACAAGATCGCCCAGTTCCTTGACCGCGACACCCGCCCCGACTTCGCGGGCGCGAACGGCATGCAGGGGTTCCTCCAGACCTTCCTCAAGAACCCGACGCAGGATCTCAACAAGTTCCTCAGCGGCATCCAGTCGTTCTACGACAGCCTGCCGCCGCAGTGACCCTGAGCGCGAACCGCTGATCCGAACGCAGGAACGGCCGTGAGCTCCTCCTCCGTTCCGTACGCCCCGCCGGCAGCCGCCGGCGGGGCGTCGCCTTCCACAGGCAGGAAGCGTCGCAAGCGCTTCAGCCTCCTCACCCGGCGGGACAAGCTGACCCTCGGGCTGATGGTCGGCATCCCGGCGTTCATCCACATCTTCCTGATCTGGCTGCCCACGATCGGCTCGATCGTCCTGTCGTTCACGAGCTGGAACGGCATCGGCGGTCTCGACAAGATCAAGTTCATCGGGTTCAAGAACTACGAGAACCTGTTCTCCAACTACCCGCCGTTCTGGCCAGCGTTCGAGAACAACCTGATCTGGCTGGGCGCGTTCCTGCTGATCGCCACCCCGCTGGGCATGCTGATGGCGGTGATCCTGGACCAGAACATCAAGGGGACGCGGATCTACCAGAGCGTCCTGTACATGCCGGTCGTGCTGTCGCTGGCCATCGTGGGCTTCATCGCGCAGCTGATGTACTCGCCCAACATGGGCTTCATCAACAACTTCCTGGTCGCGGTGACGGGCGACCCGAAGTGGACCGCCTCCGGGACCGCCATCGACTGGCTGGGCACGCCCGGGCTCAACTTCGCGATGGTGCTCATCGCGGCTGGCTGGCGCCACGTCGGCTATGTCATGGTGCTGTATCTGGCCGGTCTCAAGAGCGTGGACAACACGCTGCGCGAGGCGGCGGCCATCGACGGTGCCAACGCGCGCCAGACCTTCTTCCGGGTCGTGTTCCCTGTCCTCGCGCCGATCAACGTGGTCGTCCTGGTCGTGACGATCATCGAGTCGCTGCGCGCATTCGACATCGTCTACATCATCAACAAGGGCCTCAACGGCCTCGGCCTGCTGTCGGTGCTGATCACCAACAACATCCTCGGCGAGGCGAGCCTGATCGGCTTCGGCTCGGCGATAGCGGTGATCCTGCTGCTGATCTCCATCGGCCCGATCATCTACTACCTCGCCCGGACGATGGGGAGGGAAGCCGAATGACCCCCACGCCCGCCCCCCTCGGCTCCCGCCAGGTCGTGACCGGCAAGCGCCAGCGACCGCACTACTTCACCCACGCGTTCCTGATCGTCGTCTCGCTGATCTGGTTCCTGCCACTCGGCTGGGCCGTCTACACGAGCCTGCGCCCGTACGGCGACACCGGCGGCAACCCGCGCGGCTACTTCTCGATCGGCGGCGCCTACAATTTCAACAACTTCGTCAACGCTTGGAACCAGGCCGACCTGCCGCTCCACTTCCTCCAGACGGCCCTGGTGGTGGTGCCGGCGCTGATCCTGATCCTGACGTTCTCGTCGATGGTCGCGGTCGCGGTCAGCCGCTACAGCTTCAAGTTCAACCTCGCGCTGCTGATGCTGTTCACGGCCGGCAACCTGCTCCCTCAGCAGGTGGTCATCGTGCCGCTGTTCCGGCTGTACCTCGCGCTGCCCATGTTCGCGCCCCTGTCCGACAACGGCATCTGGTACGACCAGCTGTTCGGCATCGTGATGATCCACCTCGCGTTCCAGCTTGGCTTCTGCACGTTCGTACTGTCGAACTACTTCAAGCAGATCCCCAAGGAGATCAACGAGGCCGCGTTCGTGGACGGCGCGTCCGTGTGGCGCACATACCGGTCGGTCCTGCTGCCGCTTGCCCGCCCGGCGCTGGCCGCGCTGGCCACGCTCGAGTTCACCTGGATCTACAACGACTTCTTCTGGGGCATCCTGCTGCTCCGGACGGGCGACAAGTTCCCGGTGACCTCCGCCCTCAACAACCTGTCGGGCCAGTTCTTCACCGACAACAACCTGCTGGCGGCCGGCTCGCTCATCGTGGCGCTGCCGACGCTGATCGTGTACTTCGCGCTCCAGAAGCACTTCGTCGCAGGCCTCACCCTCGGCTCCACCAAGGGCTAGGCGCCAGGAGCCCGGCCGCGGGGCCGGGCTCCAGCGGTCCAGGAGGATCCCATGACACCCGCGCCCTGGGCCGACCCCCAGCTGACATCCCGTGGGCGGCTGCCGATGCACGCCGTCCCCCACGCCGACCGCCTGCCCCTCGACGGCGAGTGGCGGTTCCAGCTCCTGCACCGGCCCGCCGACGCCGTGGTCGCCGACGGCTGGCGCCCCATCGCCGTCCCGGGCTGCTGGACCATGCAGGACACTTGGGACCGGCCGCACTACACCAACGTCCAGATGCCGTGGCCGCAGCGCCCGCCCGATGTCCCCGAGGAGAACCCCACCGGCGTCTACGAGCGCGCGTTCACCATTCCCGAGGCGTGGACCGGCAAGCGGATCGTGCTCCACGTGGGCGCCGCCGAGAGCGTGCTCATCGTGGCGCTCAACGGCGTCGAGGTGGGCGCGGGCAAGGACTCGCACCTCGCGCAGGAGTACGAGCTGACCGACCGGCTGGAGCCCGGCGAGAACACGCTGCGCCTGACCGTGGTCAAGTGGTCGGACGCCAGCTTCGTGGAAGACCAGGACCAGTGGTGGCACGGCGGGATCACCCGGCCGGTGTACCTCTACGCCACCGGCCCGGCGTACCTCGCCGACATCGGGGTTGACGCGGGGCTGGCGCCGGACGACACCACCGGCACGCTCTCGCTCGAGGTGCAGGTGGGCTGGCGGCCCGGCCACCGGGGGCCGGGCTGGCGGGTGGAGGCGCTGCTGGAGGGGCTCGGGCACGTCCTCGCCGCCGAGGTGGCCGACGCGCCGCCCCCGCCGGGCAGCTCGGGCGACTTCGCGGTGCCCGGCCCGCCCCGGCGAGGACGCCTCGACCTCGAGTGCCTCGCCGCCGCCGGCGCCCTGACCGACGCGCTCGACGTGGCCGCCTGGGACGCCGCCAAGCGCGTCATCTTCGCGCCCCGCGTGGGCGTGGTGCGGCTCGCCGCGACCCTGCCCGGCGTCACGCCGTGGTCCGCCGAGGTGCCGGCGCTGCGCACGCTCCAGATCTCCCTGATCGCCCCCGACGGCGCCGTCGCCGAGCGTGTTGAGCGGCGGATCGGATTCCGGCGGGTCGAGGCCACTGCCAAGGAGCTGCTGATCAACGGTCGGGCGGTGCTGATCCGCGGGGTCAACCGCCACGACTTCAACCCGCAGACCGGACGCGTCGTCTCGCCCGACGACCTGCGCGCGGACGTCGCGCTGATGAAGCGCATGAACGTCAACGCCGTGCGGACGTCGCACTACCCCAACGATCCCCTGCTCCTGGACCTGTGCGACGAGTACGGCCTGTACGTCATCGACGAGGCCGACATCGAGAGCCACGCGTTCTACGACGACGTGTGCGCCGACCCGCGGTACCTGGGCCAGTTCGTGGACCGCGCGGCGCGGATGGCCCAGCGCGACCGCCACCACCCGTCGGTGATCCTGTGGTCGCTGGGCAACGAGTCCGGCTACGGGCCCAACCACGACGCCGCCGCCGGCTGGCTGCGCCGATTCGACCCGTCGCGCCCCCTTCACTACGAGGGGGCGATGAAGTACGACTGGGCGAGCCCGCAGACCGCGAGCGACATCACCTGCCCGATGTACCCGCCGATCGCGGCGATCGTGGCCCACGCGCAGTCGCCGGAGCAGCGCCACCCGCTGATCATGTGCGAGTTCAGCCACGCCATGGGCAACAGCAACGGCACCCTCGGCGAGTACTGGGACGCCATCGAGGCGACGCCGGGCCTCCAGGGCGGCTTCATCTGGGAGTGGCGCGACCACGGGCTGGACCAGCGGCTGCCGGATGGCCGGATCCGCCACGCCTACGGCGGCGACTTCGGCGACACGCCCAACGACGGCACGTTCGTCACGGACGGGTTGAACTTCCCCGACCGGACGCCCAAGCCGGCCTTCTGGGAGCACAAGCACCTGGCGGCGCCGGCGCGCGTGGTGTCCGGCGCCGACGAGGCTCGCGAGGGTCGCGTCACGATCGAGAACCGCGGCGACTTCCGCGACCTCTCGTGGCTGCGGGCCGGCTGGTCCGTGGCCGACGACGGCGCCGTCGTAGCGTCCGGCGACCTGCCATTGCCCGTCGTGGCGCCGGGGGCGAGGGCCGAGGCCGCGCTGTCGGGCTTCGCGCTGCCTGCGGCCGGCCGCGCCGAGCGCGTGCTGACCGTGCGCTTCGCGCTGGCCGAGGCGACCACCTGGGCCGAGGCAGGCCACGAGGTGGGCTGGGCGCAGGTCGTCCTCGCCGGGGCCGTGACGCCCGAGCCGCCCGTGACCACCGGCGACGTGCCGCTCGACGCGGCCGGCAACCTCGCCCACGCGGCCTTCGCGGCCCCGCCCGCCTTGGCGCTCTGGCGCGCGCCTACCGACAACGACCGGATTGGCGGGATGGCCGCCCGCTGGGCCGCCTGGGGCCTCGCTCGCCTGACGCGCACGCTGGTCGGCATCGAGCGAGGCGCGACCGAGACCGTCGTCCGGGCCGTCTGGCGCACCGCTGCCGGGATCGAGGTCCCCCACACCGTCCGGCTTGGCCGGGCCGCCGACGGCACGATCCGCGTCACGGAGACCGTGGAGGTGCCCCCGGCCCTCGCCGACCTGCCCCGGGTGGGCACCGCCCTGACGCTCGCCCCCGGCCACGAGGCACTCACCTGGTACGGCACGGGCCCCCACGAGACGTACCCGGACCGCGCCCGGGGCGGCGCGCTCGGACGGTGGTCGTCCACGGTGACCGAGCAGCTCACCCCGTACGTGCGGCCGCAGGAGAGCGGCGGCCACGCCGGCGTCCGGTGGCTCGCGGTCGGCGGCATCAGGATCGACCTTGACCGGCCGCGGCAGGTGGCCGCCCTCCATGTCACCGCACAGGACCTCGACGCCGCCACGCACGACGACGAGGTGGTCGCCCGCCCCGAGACCTTCGTCACCATCGACGCCGCCCACCGCGGCGTGGGGACGGCCTCTTGCGGGCCGGACACCCTCGCGCCATACCTCGTCCCGGTCGGGACGCACACGTGGACCTGGACCATCGCATCGCTGGAGAGCCCGACCGCATGAGCATCGCCTGGAGCCCCGAGACCCGGGAGTGGCACCTCCACAATGGCCGGACCTCCTGGGTCCTGGGCGTGCTGCCCAACGGCTGGATCGGGATCCACCACGCCGGCGCCCCGCTGGCCGTCGGCCCGTCGTACGCGCACCTCGGCCCGCGCGACTTCCGCGGCTTCGACAACCGCGTCGGCGAGCCCGTCGCGCTCGCGCTGCCCGTGCCGGGCCTCGGCGACTTCCGGGTCCCCGCCCTCGTCGTGGAGGCGGCGGACGGTTCGCAGGTGGTGGAGCCGCGGTACGTCACCCACCGCATCCTCCAGGGCAAGCCCGCCCTGCCGGGCCTGCTGCCGGCCGCCTATGTCGAGGACGAGCGCGAGGCGGACACGCTCGAGATCGACCTCGCGGACGGGCCGACCGGGCTGGTGGCGACGCTGTCGCTCTCGATCTTCCGCGACTGGCCGGTGGTCGCCCGCTCGATGCGCCTCAAGAACTTCGGCGCCGCCCGCGTGGTGGTCCGGACGGCGATGAGCGCAACGCTCGACCTGCCCGACGACGACTGGCGGCTGGTGACCTTCTCGGGCGCGTGGGCGCGGGAACGGATGCCGGTGGACCGTCCCGTCGTTCCCGGCAGGCAGGGCGTGGGCAGCCTGCGCGGCGGCTCGGGCAACGAGCACAACCCGTCGCTCGTCCTGCGCCGGCCCGCCACCACGGAGGCTGCCGGGGAGTGCTGGGGCGCCGTGCTCGCGTGGAGCGGCAACTTCCTCGCGGAGGCCGAGGTGGGCCACTTCGGCACGACGCGCCTGCGGATCGGCCTGCACCCCGAGCAGTTCGCCTGGCCGCTCGAGCCAGGCGCCTCGTTCACCACGCCCGAGGCTCTCCTGGCCTGGAGCGGCGACGGCCTGTCCGCGCTGAGCGCGTCGCTCCACCAGGTGCTCGGCCGACGGATGGCGCGCGGGCCATGGCGCGACCGGCCCCGTCCGGTGCTCCTCAACAACTGGGAGGGCACCTACTTCGGCTTCGACCATGACCGCCTGGTGGCGATGGCGGCCGCGGCCAAGGCGATGGGCGCCGAACTGTTCGTGCTCGACGACGGCTGGTTCGGCGTCCGCGACAACGACGACCGCTCCCTGGGCGACTGGGTGGTGGACCGCCGCAAGCTGCCGCACGGGCTTGACGGCCTGGCCCGCGAGGTCAGGGCGCTCGGCCTGCAGTTCGGCCTGTGGATCGAGCCCGAGATGGTCAACGCGGACTCGGACCTGTTCCGGGCGCACCCGGACTGGGCGATCGGCGTCCCCGGCCGCAGGCGCACCGAGAGCCGCCAGCAGCTGGTGCTCGACTTCGCGAACCCGGCGGTCGTGGACCACATCGCGGGCACGATCGGCGACGTCATCGCCTCCGCGCCGATCGACTACGTCAAGTGGGACTGGAACCGCTTCATCACCGAGCCGTTCTCGCCCACCCTGCCGCCGGAGCGCCAGGGCGAGTTCTTCTACCGCTACACGATGGGGATGTACGCGCTGTACGAGCGGCTGACGGCCCGCTTCCCCGACATCCTGTTCGAGTCGTGCGCGTCGGGCGGGGCGCGGTTCGACGCGGGGATCCTGGCCTGGGCCCCGCAGGCCTGGACCTCGGACGACACCGACGCCGTGGAGCGGCTGCGGATCCAGTGGGGCTCGTCGTTCGCGTACCCGCTGTCGTCGTTCGGGGCGCACGTGTCCGCCGTGCCCAACCACCAGACCGGGCGGGTGGCGCCGCTCGACTTCCGCGCCGCCGTGGCGATGTTCGGGGCGTTCGGGTACGAGCTGGACCCGACCGCGATGCGCGAGGCGGACCTGGCTGCGGTCCGGCGCCAGGTGGCCTTCTACACGGAGCGCCGCGACCTGTTCCAGTACGGGCGGTTCGCGCGGCTGCGCAGCCCCTTCGAGGGCGACGGCAACGAGGCGGCGTGGATGGTGTCGTCGGCGGATGCGTCGCGGGCGGTGGTCGCCCACTATCGCGTGCTCCAGCACCCGTGGCCGCACCGCGACCGGCTGGCTGTCCGCGGGCTCGATCCCGCGGCGCGCTACGCCGTCACGTGCTGGACGTCCTTCGAGGGTCCGATGCCGACGATCGAGCGAGGCGGCGACGAGCTGATGGCCGTGGGGCTGGGGATCGAGCCGCCGGATCCGATGCCCGAGGGGCGCGACGTCGGCGCGGACGGCCACCGGCTGGTCCGCGGCGACTTCACGTTCCGGCTGTTCGACCTGCGGCGGGTCCCGGCGTAGGGCGCGACGCCGCGGCTGGCACCCGCTGCCGCGGCCGTTCAGGCGAGGCGGCGAGCCCCGGCGGACGCCTCCACCTCGAACACGCGCGGCGTGAGGCCGGTGCGCGCGGGGTAGTCGCGCAGGACGGCCGCACGCAGGGCCGGGACGGTCTCGCGGCGGACCAGGTTGATGGTGCAGCCGCCGAAGCCGGCGCCCGTGAGCCGCGCGCCGATGACCCCCGGCGTCGCCCTGGCGATGTCCACCAGCGCATCCAGTTCCGGCGAGGAGACGTCGTACAGGTCCCGTAGCGAGGCGTGGCTGGCGTAGAACAGCCGACCCACCTCCGCCAGGTCCCCCGCCTCGAACGCGGCGATCGCGTCCAGCACCCGCCGGTCCTCGTCCACCACGTGCTGGGCGCGGCGGGCGGCGACAGGGTCGAGCCGGTCGCGGACCGCGTCGAGCATCGCGGGCGTGACGTCCCGGAGCGCGGTCACCCCCGGCTCCAGCGCGGCGATCGCGGAGACCGCGGCATCGCACTGGGCGCGGCGCTCGTTGTAGGCCGAGGTCTCCAGGCGCCGCGGCGAGCCGGAGTGGCACGCCACGAGCGCCAGATCGTCGCCCACCAGCCGGATCGCGCGGTGCTCCAGGCTCCGGCAGTCCAGCAGCAGCGCACGGCCAGGCTCGCCGAAGATCGACGCGAACTGGTCCATGATCCCGTTGTTGAGCCCGATGTATCCGTTCTCGGAGCGCTTGACGAGGTGGACCAGGCGCATCGGGTCCACCGCCGGCCGCTCCCCGCCGGAGAGCGCCCAGGCCGAGACCACCTCGAGCGCGGCCGACGACGAGAGGCCCGCTCCCTGCGGCAGGTCCGACGCGAGGATCCCGCGGAAACCCGTCACCGGCAGCCCCGCCTCGGACAGCGCCCAGCCCATGCCCGCCACGTAGTCGATCCAGGCGTTCTGCCGGGGCCCCGGCGCGGCGCCGGCGAACTCGCGGGTCTCGCCCGTCTCCGCGAGCGTCAGGCGAGCGATCCCGTCGTCGGTGGGGACGAGCGCGATCGCGATCCCCCGCTCGATCGCCACCGGCAGCACGAAGCCCTCGTTGTAGTCCGTGTGCTCGCCGATCAGGTTGACGCGACCCGGGGCGTGCACCACGCGGATGTCGCCCGGGCGGGCGGCGGCCTCCGGGTGGGTCTCCCGCAGGCGGGCGGCGAGCGAGTCGGGGTCGCGGGCGAGGGCGGCGGCGTTCGGGTCGGGCTGCGGGTCAGGCATGCGCGAAGCCTACCGAACCGCGGCGACGCCCGGGCCGCGGCGGGGCGGTCCTCATCGCGACGAGCCAGGGGCGGCGCGGGCGACGGCTGCGGCGGCGGCGACGTCGCCGAGGCCGCCGAGGTCGCCGAGGCCGCCCAGGTCGCCGAGGCCGCCGAGGCCGCCGAGGTCGCCGAGGTCGCCGAGCAGGTATCGCGTGAGCGTCGGGCCCACGAGCCGCGCGAGCGCGTCCGCCGGTAGCGCGACGATGGGCACGAGGCGCGCCACGTAGCGACCCATCGCGAGGCCGACGAGCTGGGTTCCCACCAGGGCGGCCCGGGTCTGGGCATCCGGCGCGTCGAGCAGGGCCCCCAGAGCCCCGAGCGGTCCGTCGACGAGGACGCCCCGGAACATCTCGGCCGCGACCGGGTCGGTCGTCGCCGAGCGGGCGATCCCGAGCAGGGTCGGCTGCACCTCCGGACTGTCCCAGAGGGTCACGAACGCCTGCACGATCCGGGAGCCGATCTGCTCGCGCGGGCCGGCGGCGATCGCGGCGAAGATCGCGTCGAGGTCAGCGGGGAACCGCATCGCCGCCACGAACAGCCGCTGTTTGGAGCCGAAGTAGTGGTGGACGAGTGCCGGATCCACGTCTGCTCGGGCGGCCACCTCGCGGACGGTGGTCCCGTCGAACCCCCGCTCGGCAAACGCCTCGCGCGCCGCAGCCAGGACTCGCCCCCGGGTGTCGCCCGAGCCCGGCCGACGGCCCCGGCGGGCGCTTACCGGGGCCTGGCCGTGAGCGTTCGGGCCGGCGCTCACACCACGTCTCGGCGAATGGTCCGCGAGGCCACCGCCGCGAACAGCACGGCGATCACGGCCAGCACGGCGAGATCCACCTGGAGCGAGGCCACCGAGAGGTCCGCGCCGCGGATGAAGATCTCCCGCAGGGCGTCAACGGCGTACGCGAGCGGCATGAGGCGGACCAGCGGCTGGAGCACGGCGGGCAGGCTGCCGACCGAGAACAGCACGCCCGAGAGCAGGAACTGCGGCACGAGCACGACCGGGATGAACTGGATCACCTGGAGCTCGGTCCGGGCGAACGTCGAGAGGAAGATCCCGAGGCTGACCGCGCCGAGCGCGAGCAGCAGCACCGCCGCGAACGCGAGGAGCGGGCTACCCGCGACGGCGATCCCCAGACCGAGCGAGAAGTCGGGCAGCGGCCCGATGGCCGGGACGTGGACGGTGCCGAGCGCCCAGACCAGGAGGATCGCCACCTGGAGCATCGCGAAGAAGCCGAAGCCCAGGGTGTAGCCGGTCACGATCTCGCCGCGCGTCACGGGGGTCGCCATGAGGCGCTCGAGGGTCCCGCCGGTGCGCTCGCGCAGGAACGACACGCCCGTGAGCAGATAGACGAAGAAGTAGAGGAAGAACGCGACGATCGCTGGCGCGAAGGGCGCCATGGGGTCCTCGCTGGGCGTGCCGTAGACCGTCTCGTGCACGACGGCCGGCAGCACGGCGCCCAACGAGGACGCCAGGCTCCCGACGATCGCCGAGCTGACGGCCTGGATCTGCGCCCCGTCGCCGGCCGGGTCGAGGCCCTGGGTGACGAGCGCGATCTGCGCGTCCTTGCCCGCCGCGAGGTTGGCCGGCAGGACGATCGCCACGGTCGCCGTGCCATCGCGGACAGCGCTCCTCGACGCCTCGGGCGATGCGGCAACCGTGACGGTCATGCCGGCGTCCGCCAGGGTCGTGGCCAGCCGCGTCACCACCTGGCCGGCGGCGGGACCGGTGCCCTCGGTGGCGATGGCGACGTGGACGTCGGGCGTCGTGGTGTCCCGGAGGATGAACGTCAGCAGTCCGGTCACCAGGACCGGCGCGATGAACAGGAGCGCGAGCGACGGCCGGTCGCGTCGGATCTCAACGATGACGCGGAGGACGATGGCGCGCAGGCGGCGGGCGCTCATGCCGCGGCCTCCGGCTCGCCAGCGAACCGCAGGAATGCCGCCTCCAGATCGCCGGTCCCAGCCTCGGCCCGGAGCGTGGTGCCGGTGCCGCGGGCGATCACCCGACCGGCGCGCACGAACAGCAGCTCGTCGCAGCGGTCCGCCTCGTCCATAACGTGGCTGGACACGACGATGGTGGTTCCGGCGTCCGCGAGCGTGCGGAAGTGGCCCCAGAACTGGACGCGCAGGAGCGGGTCCACCCCCACGGTGGGCTCGTCGAGGAACAGCACCGACGGCCGGTGCACCAGGGCGCAGGCGAGCGAGAGGCGTCGCCGCTGGCCGCCTGAGAGCATGCCCGCGATCGTCTTCGATCGGTCCGCGAGGTCCACGAGCCGCAGGACGTCGGCAACCTGCGACGTGCCCTCCACCCCGTACGCCGCGGCGAAGAACTGGGCGTTCTCGGCGACCGTCAGGGACGGGTACACGCCGTCCCCCTGGGTCATGTACCCGATCCGGGCGAGGTTCGCGCGGTCCGGCATCCGGACGTCCAGGACCGTGGCCGAGCCCTCCGTGGCCCGCGTCATCCCGGTCAGGAGCCGGATGAGCGTGGTCTTGCCCGAGCCGTTGGGGCCCAGGAGGCCGAAGATCCGGCCGGGCGCCAGGTCGAAGGTCATGCCGTTCACCGCGGTGACCGCCCCGAAGCGCTTGACCAGCCCGACCGCCCGGATGGCGGGCTCTCGGGCGCCGGGCGCAGCAGCCGAGGCCGGATTGGAATTCATCATGTGTTGAATTCTATGACCCTCGCGCAAGAGGTCGTCACCGGCCGTTTGGCCTAGCGCCATGGGCCAAGGCCGATATCATCCCGCGATGCAGCGGAGCACGACCTGGGTCTGGATCCCCTTCCTCGCGCTCTCGTTCGTGTGGGGCACCTCGTACCTCTGGATCAAGGTGGCCCTGGGCACGGTGCCGCCGCTCACGCTGATCGCAGGCCGGCTCACGCTCGGGGCGGCGTTCCTGGGCGTCGTGGTCGCCATCGCCCGCGAGCCGCTCCCGCGCAGCCCCCGCCAGTACGGCCACCTGCTCGTCATGAGCGTGGTCAACATCGTGGTGCCGTTCCTGCTGATCACGGTGGGCGAGGAGTCGATGGACTCGGCCCTCGCGGCCATCCTCAATGCCACGGTTCCGCTGTTCGTCATCGTAATCGCGCCGCTCGTCCTCCCCGACGAGGGGATCACCGCCGCGCGGGTCGCCGGTCTCGCCATCGGCTTCGCCGGCGTCCTGTGGCTGGTGGCGCCGGGCCTCGCCGCCGGACTGGGCACCAGCGTCCCGGCGGAGCTGATGATGGTCGCGAGCTCGCTGAGCTACGCGTGCGGGAACGTGTACGCGCGGCGGAACGTGCGCGGCCTGGCGCCCATGATCCCGGCCCTGTTCCAGGTGGGCTTCGCCGCCGCCATCACCGTCCCTCTGGCCCTCCTCGCGGACCGCCCGTGGGCGAGCGTGCACCCGGCGCCCGTCGCCCTGCTCGCCATCGCCTGGCTCGGCTTCCTGGGCTCGGGCTTCGCCTACCTCGCCTACTTCACGATCCTGCGCCACTGGGGCTCGATGCGGACGTCGATGACGTCCTACCTGCTGCCGGTCGTGGGCCTCACGGGAGGTGCCCTCGTGCTCGGCGAATCCGTCACCGCCAGCCGCGTGGGCGCGACGGTGCTGATCGCGGGCGGCATCGCGCTGGTGTCCAGCCCGGCGACGCTGCGGCGCCTGACCGGGCGGTCACGACCCGCCGAGGCGGCCGGCCCCGCCGAGGCGCCGGGCGCGGAGCGGTAGGGCGGCGGCGGCGCC
>JAKAHL010000193.1 GCA_021815005.1 Chloroflexota bacterium | reverse complement strand
AGGCGAGCTTCCTCACCGGCACCGACCTGCTGGTGGACGGCGGGGTGATCGCGGCGATCCGGACGATGCCCCGGGGCTGACGGCGGCGACCGGCGCGGCGACCGGCCTGCCGCCGGGCGGCGATCTCCCGCTCACGGCGCTCGACGTGCGCGTCCCCAGCCTCCGCTCGGCCGGGGTCCGGCGGGAGCGCGTCGCGCATGCCCGGCGCGGTGCGACGCGCCCGTCCGCGACGCGGCGGGCGGGACCGCGCCGCTCGCCCGATAATCCGCAGTCATGCGGGACCAGTACCGGGTTGTCGTCATCGGCGGCGGGATCGTCGGGGCCAGCGTCGCCTACCACCTCGCCCTCCGGGGCATCGCCGACGTGCTCGTCGTGGAACGCGACCGGCTCGCGTCGGGCGCCTCGAGGCACGCGGCGGGCGGTTTCCACGCGCTCAACCCTGACCGGCGCGTGGCAGAGCTGCAGCGCTACGCCATCGAGCGCTACCCGGCCATCGAGGCCGAGAGCGGGCAGGCCGTCGGGCTGATGCTGACCGGCGGCGTCAGGCTGGCGGGCACGGCCGACCGCTGGCGGTTGCTGCAGGGGGAACTGTCGCGCATCCGCGCCGCCGGGCACGAGGGCGCCGAGCTGCTCACGCCGGCCGAGGCGGCGGCGCTGGTGCCGATCATCGAGCCCGATGGCCTCCACGGCGCCCTCTACGATCCCGAGGAGGGCCACCTCGACCCCATCGGTGCCGTGGCCGCGTACGCCGCCGCAGCCGGGGCGCGGGGCGCGGAGATCGTCCAGGGCAATCGGGTCACGGCGCTGGCGAGGCGCCCCGCCGGCGGCTGGACCGTCGCCACAGAGCAGGGTGACGTCGCCTGCGAGCACGTGGTGAACGCCGCGGGCCTGTGGGCGCGGCGCGTCGGGCGGATGGCGGGCGTGGACCACCCGGTCGCGCCGCTCGCCCACCACTACCTGGTCACCGACGCGATCCCGGCGGTGGCCGCCCTGCCCGGTCCGATGGCCGCCGTCACCGACCTCGAGGGCCACACGTACCTGCGGCGCGACGGGGACGGGGTGCTGCTCGGCGTGTGGGAGACGCACCCGGCCCACTGGTCGGTGGAGGGAGCGCCGTGGGACTTCGGGACGCAGCTGCTCCCGACCGACCTCGACCGGATCGCGCCCGAGCTCGAGCTCGCGCACCGGCGCTTCCCGGCGCTCGCCAGCACGGCCGTCAGGCGCTGGGCGTGCGGCCCCCTCACGGTCACGCCGGACGGCAACCCGCTGGTGGGACCCGTGGCTGGCCTGCCGGGCTACTGGGCGGCGTGCGGCGTGTCCGCCGGGTTCTCGCAGTCCGCGGGCGTTGGGCTCGTGCTCGCCAACTGGCTGGCCGACGGCGACCCCGGCCTCGACGCCTACGGGCTGGACGTGGCGCGGTTCGGCGCGTTCGCGAGCGATGACGGCTACCTGCGAGCGACCACGGGCCAGTTCTACGCCCGCCGCTTCGCGATCCCCTACCCGGGCGAGGAGTTGCCCGCCGGCCGGCCGCTCAAGACGACGCCAGCCCACGAGCGGCTCGTGGAGGAGGGCGCCCGCCACGGCGTCAACTGGGGCCTGGAGGTGGTCAAGTTCGTGCCCGCCGACCCCGCTTTCGAGGCGCGGCCAGGTCTCGGCCGGCCGGCCACCTGCCCGGCATCGGCCGAGGTGCACGCGGTGCGGACCGCCGTCGGCGCGTTCGAGATCGCCGGCAACGCGCGCTACGAGGTGAGCGGGCCGGGTGCCGCAGCCTGGCTCGACGGGCTGCTGGCGGGCCGGCTGCCGGCCACGGGTCGCATCAGGCTGGCGCCGATGCTGGCACCCTCGGGCCATCTCATGGGCGACCTCTCGGTCACCCGGCTCGAGCCGGACCGGTTCTGGCTCACCGCCTCGTACCACCTCCAGGCGTGGCACATGCGCTGGTTCGGGGCCTACCTGCCCGCGAGCGGCGTGCGCCTGCGCAACGTGACCGACGACCTGATGGGCTTCGGGATCGCGGGCCCGGCCGCCCGCTCGGTGCTGGCCGCGCTGGCCGCGGACGACCCCTCGGCCGACCTCACGTCCGAGGGCCTCCCCTTCATGGGGATCCGACCGATCGGGATCGTGGGCACGGAGGCCGTGGTCGGGCGGATCTCGCTGACGGGCGAACTGGGCTACGAGATCGTGGTGCCGCGGGACCGCCACCTGGCGCTGCTCGAAGCCCTGCTCGAGGCGGGCCAGCTGTACGGTCTGCGGCTGGTGGGCGATCGGGCGCTCGACGCGCTGCGGCTCGAGAAGGGCTACGGCCTGTGGGCCACGGAGTACCGCCACCACGTCACGCCCGCGATGTGCGGCCTGGACCGCTACGTCGCGTACGACAAGGGCGAGTTCGTGGGGCGCGAGGCGGCGCTCCGCGATCGCGAGGCCGGGCCTGCGCGCCGCCTGGTCATGCTGCGCGTCCGCGCCGCGGATGCCGACGCCACGCCCGGCGACCCGATCCGGCTCGACGGGAGGCTGGTGGGCGAGGTGACCTCGGGCGGCTGGGGCCACTTCGTCCAGACGAGCCTCGCGCTCGGCTACGTGGACCGCGAGGTGGCCGCGGCGCGGCCGCCGCTGACGGTGGAGGTGCTGGGCGATCCCCGCCAGGCGTGGGTCATGGCGGCGCCGCCGTACGACCCGACGGGCGCGCGGCTCCGGGACCGGTAGCGGGCGTCAGGCCGGGGGGTCGCCCACGGCCGCGCGGTAGACCGCCTCGTACCCGTCGGCCATGCGCGCGGCCGAGAACCGGTCGCGGGCATCGCGCGCGATGGCGCCCCGGTCCAGGCGGTCGCAGGCGTCCACGCGGGCGGCCAGGGCGTCCACGCCGAACGCGAGGAAGCCGTCCACGCCGTCGCGGACGATCTCCGGCAGCGCGCCGAGCGCGCTCGCCACGACCGGCGTGCCGCAGGCGAGCGACTCGATCGCCGCGAGGCCGAAGGGCTCGGGCCAGGCGATGGGCATCACCGTCGCGAAGCTCTCGGCGAGCAGGCGGTCGCGCTCCGGGCCGGTCAGCTCGCCCAGGTACTCGACGGCGCGCCCGGCGCGCCGCAGGGCTGGCCGGAACACCTCGTCGTCGTAGGCGCGCTCCCGCGACCGGATGCCGACCCTGGCGGCGATGCGCAGGCGGCGGCCCGCCCGCTGCGCGATCTCCATCGCCTCCACGATTCCCTTGGCGGGGTCCACCCGGCCCACGAACGCGAGGTCCGGGCCCCGGTGGGCCTCGGGCTGCGGCCCGAACGCGAGGCCGTTGTGGACCACCGCGGCCCAGGGCGTGTCCGGGCGCGACGCGGCCTGGCTGCCGCTGATGGCGACGAGCCGGCCACGCATCCGGGGCAGGACCCGCTCGAGGCCCGGCCCGTCCAGACGGCCGTGGAAGGTGTGGACCACGGGCACGGGCAGCATGTCGGCGACGCCCGCGCCGCGGACATCCAGGTGGCAGTGCACCACGTCGAAGTCCGCGGCCCGGTCGCGCACGTCGAGGAGGGTGGCCATGAACCACGCGGTCGGGTCGTCGCGGATGCCCGCCGGCCACAGGGCGCGCGGCACGGTCGCCACGAGCTCGCCCCCGCAGGCCGAGTCGCCGCTCGCGAACGTCGTGACGGCGTGGCCGCGGGCCAGGAGCTCGCGGACGAGCGCGCCCACCACCCGCTCGGTCCCCCCGTAGCCGACCGGGGGCACCCGCTCCAGCGGCGGCGCCACCTGGGCGATCCGCAGCGGCCGCCCCGCCCCAGCGGGGCCCGGGCCGGTCACAGCTCCACCACCACCGTGAGGTCGCCGTGGCGGCGCAGGACCTCGGCGCCCGTGGTGCCGCGCCACGACTGGAACAGCAGGTCCACCTCGGCGTCGCCCACCCGCAGCCCCGCCACCACGATCCGGCGGACCGGGTGCGGCAGGAGCGGCCGCGTGATGCGCAGCGTCCGGGCCGGGGCGTCCGGCTCCAGGCCGAGCAGCGCCTGGAGCAGGAGGAACGGCGCCGAGGCCGCGAACGCCTGCGGCGCGCACGCCACCGGGTACGCCACCGGATGCCCCGTGTCCGCCCGGGCAAAGCCGCAGAACACCTCTGGCAGGCGGAACAGCGGGAACGTCCGCGCGGCGTCGAGGAGCCCGTTGGCGAGCTGGGCCGCCGGTCCGTCGAGCCGGTAGCGGCGCAGGCCGGCGACGGCGATCGCGGTGTCGTGGGGCCAGACCGTGCCCAGGTGGTAGCCGAGCGGGTTGTACCCGGGCTGGCCGGCCGCGTACGTGCGGAGGCCCCAGCCCGACGCCATCCGCGCCCCGGCCAGGTCGCGCCCCACGGCGGCCGCCCGACCGGCCGGCACCGCTCCCTGCCACAGGGCGTGGCCGACATTGCTCGCGAGCGCGTCCGCGGGACGGCCGGCTCCGTCGAGGGCCATCGCGTAGCGGTCGAGGTCGGCACACCAGAAGCGGGCGTCGAGCCGCGCCGCGAGCGCGTCGCCCTGCG
>JAKAHL010000192.1 GCA_021815005.1 Chloroflexota bacterium | reverse complement strand
AAAGGTCGCTCACGCCCGGCAGATGGACCGGCGGAGCCACCACGCCCTCACCCTGCCGCAGCTCGTCGAGTGCCCGCATTGCCACGAGCAGAAGCTGCCGCACCGGGTCTGCCCCGCCTGCGGCTGGTACAACGGCCGCCAGGCGGTCGTGCTCAAGACGCCGGGCTCCGAGGGCGGCGACAACTCGTAGCCACGTCATGAGCGTGGCCGAGGCGCCCGATCCGGCCACCACCGCCAGAGGCAGCGTCCGCATCGCGGTTGACGCCATGGGCGGCGATTTCGGCGCGCCCGAGGTGGTCCCCGGGGCCGTCAAGTGGGCGCGCGAGCACCCTGCTGACCGAGTCATCCTCGTCGGCGACGAGCCGCTGGTCCGACGGCTGGCTGGCGATGCCCCCGCCAACGTGAGCTACGTCCACGCCCCGGAGATCGTGGGCATGGACGAGCATCCGGCGCGCGCCCTCGCCAGGAAGAAGCAGTCGTCGATCCGCATCGCCACCGAGCTGGTCAGGGGCGGTGAGGCGGACGGGGTGGTGACCGCGGGCCACACCGGCGCGGGCATGGCGGCCGGCGTCCTGATCCTGGGCATGCTGCCGGGCATCGACCGGCCGCCCCTCGCGGTCCAGCTGCCCGGCGGCGAGCCGTTCCTGCTGCTCGACATCGGCGCCAACCCGGACTCCACCGCGGAGAATCTGGCGCAGTACGCCCGCATGGGCTCGATCTTCGCCGAGCGCGTCATGGGCATCCCGAACCCGCGCGTGGCGCTGCTGTCCATCGGCGAGGAGAAGGGCAAGGGCGACGCCCGCATCGTCAAGGCGACCGAGCTGATCGACCAGACGGACCTCAACTTCATCGGCAACGTCGAGGGTCGGGACCTGGCCCGATTCGCGGCCGATGTGGTGGTCTGCGACGCCGTCGTCGGGAACGTCGTCATCAAGTTCTTCGAGGGCCTGGCCGGCTACATCTTCGACCTCCTCCGCGCCGAGTTCTACGGGAGTCTGCGCGGCAAGATCGCCGGCCTGCTGATGCGCCCCTCGATCGCGCGGATCCGCGCCAAGTTCGACCACGAGATCGTGGGCGGCACCACGCTCCTCGGCGTCAACGGCACCATGGTCATCACCCACGGGAACGCCAAGCGGCGCATGGTCTGGTACGCGCTCGAGACCACGGCCAAGGCCGTCCGCGAGGGCGTGAACGCCGAGATCGCGCGCTATCTGGGGCTGTCCGAGGCCGCGCCGGATCCGGCTGGCAGCAACGACACGCTCGGCGGCACGGAGGTCAGCTGACCATGGAGGCCCTCACCGTGGGACCCGGCGTCATTCGCGAGACCGTGCGTCTGGCCGCCCTTGAGGTGCCAGGCGTCCTCCGGGTCGGCCGCGGCGGTCCTCGCTGGCGCGGCTGGGTCGGCGGTTCCCCCGTGCGGATCCGGGTCAGGGATGGTCGCGTCCACGTGACCATCTGGGTCGTCGCGCGCCCGCGGCAGCGCCTGGTCCCGCTGACCGCCCAGGTGCGCGCGGCCGCCGCTTCGGCCATTGAGCGGCTGCTCGGCATGGAGCTCGGCGGGGTCACCGTCCTGGTGGACGGTGTCGGGGCCTGAGCCCAGGCGCCCTCGGCGGGGTCGCCCGAGCGAGGAGCTGGTCCGGAGCCGCCGCGCGGGCCGTCGCCTGGCGCTCGCGTCGGTGTTCGAGGCGGAGTTCGGCCAGCGCACCGCAGAGACCGTTCTCGAGCGCCACCTGGCGATGGAGCAGGACGCCGAGGTCGCGGCCACGGCCCGCGCGCTGGTGGCCTGCGTGACCGAGCACCGGGACACGATCGACGCCCGGATCGCCGCCGTCGCCCCCCAGTACCCGGTCGTCTCGCTCGCGCGGATGGACCGGGCATTGCTCCGTTGCGGCCTGTGCGAGGTGCTACACTCCCCGGCGACGCCGGCCCGGGTGGCGATCGCCGAATGGGTCGAGCTGGCCCGCACGTACTCGGGTGAGCCGATGCGGCGGCTGGTCAACGGCGTGTTGGGCCGAGTGGCCCGCGATCTCAACGCAAGCAGGCGATGATCCGCCGAAACCAGGAGGAGCCAGTGGCCACGACGTACGATCGGCTGAAGAAGATCGTTGTCGAGCAGCTCGGGGTGGACGAGTCAGAGGTGACGCCCGAGGCGTCCTTCGTGGACGACCTCAACGCCGATTCCCTGGATCTCGTCGAGCTCATCATGAGCCTCGAGGAAGAGTTCGGGACGGAGATCTCGGACGAGGACGCCGAGAAGATCCGCACCGTCCAGGATGCTGTCGACTACATCGACGAGCGCTCCGCCTGATCCTGCCGGCCGAGGCGCCATGCACCCGGCCGAGGCGCTCATCGAGCGGCTGGCCCTGCCAGCCCGTGATCAGGACCTGTATGCGCAGGCCCTGATCCACAGCAGCTGGCTTCACGAGCACCCGGACTCCGCGCTGGGGCACAACGAGCGACTCGAGTTTCTTGGGGACGCCGTGGTGAGTCTGGCCGTGTCCGACGACATCTACCGGCGCCACCCGTCGGACGACGAGGGCGTCCTCTCGGCCCGGCGCGCCGCCATCGTCAGCACCCCTGGCCTCGCCCGGCTCGCGGTGCGGCTGGAGCTGGGCCAGTTCCTGTTGCTGGGGGAGGGCGAGGCGCAGCGAGGCGGCCGCGTCCGCCCGTCCCTGCTGGCGTCGGCCTTCGAGGCGCTCGTGGGTGCCATCTACCTTGACCTGGGGTGGGATGCCGCCCGGGACTGGATCCGCGAGCGCGCCACGGAGGAGCTCACGGCGGATATCGCCCTGGCGTCGCTCAAGAGCCCCAAGAGCCGGCTCCAGGAGCACACGCAGCGGACGTCGGGAGACAGGCCGCTCTACCGGCTGGTGGAGGCGGTCGGTCCCGACCACGAGAAGCACTTCCGGATCGAGGTGGAGGTGGGCGGCCGTGTCCTCGGCGCGGGCGTGGGCACCTCGCGCCGGATTGCCGAGACCCAGGCCGCCGCCGAGGCGCTGGAGACGATCCGCCGTGAGCGGGTCGCCGCCAAGGCCGCTCGCCACGCTCGGCCGCATGCCGACGATGGCGCCGACGCGGCCGACGCCGACGATGGCGCCGACGCGGCGGACGCCGACACGCCCGACTCCGACGCAGCCGCCGCTGCCGGCGAGGACGCAGCACGTCAAGACCCCTCGCCGCTCGCAGGGAGCGACCCCGAGCCCGGCGCCGACGACCCCTCGTGAGCGCTCCGGCGCGGCTGCTGGGGCTTCGGATCCAGGGCTTCAAGTCCTTCGCCGAGCGCACCTTGGTCGAGTTCGGCCCTGGCATCTCGGCCGTCGTGGGCCCCAACGGGTCGGGCAAGTCCAACCTCGCCGACGCCCTGCGCTGGTCGCTGGGCGAGCAGGGCCGCTCGCTCCGGATCCGCAAGAGCGAGGACGTCATCTGGGCGGGCTCGGAACGGCGGTCGGCCCAGGGCATGGCGGACGTCACGCTGGTCCTCGACAACGGTGACGCGCTCCTCCCCGTCGAGTACGCGGTCGTCGAGCTCGGCCGGCGCCTCTACCGCTCGGGCGAGAACGACTACCTGCTGAACCGGCAGCGCGTGCGCCTCCGGGACCTCCAGGATCTGCTGGACACCGCCAACCTGGCCGACAACGCCTTCCTGTTCATCGGCCAGGGCATGGTGGACCAGGCGCTCGCCCTGCGTCCCGAGGAGCGCCGCCCGCTGTTCGAAGAGGTGGCTGGTGTCCGCCGCCACGAGCGCCGACGGCGCAAGGCAGAGGAGCAGCTGGCCGAGGCCGAGGCGAACCTGGCGCGAGTCGAGGACATCCTCGCCGAGCTTCGGCCCCAGGCCCGCCGCCTCGGCCAGCTGGCCGAGCAGCACGCGACGCGCCTCACCGCGGGCGAGGAGCTCGCTGCGGCGCTGATCGCCGCCGCCCATGCCCGCTGGCACGATGCCGCCGTGCGCGAGCTCGGTGCTGCCGCTCGCCGGGACGCCCTGCGCGCGGAGTCGGACGCCGCGCTCGGGGCCCTCGAGGCGGCCGAGACCGCGGTGGGCGCGATCGCCGCGAGCATGGCCGCGCGCGCGGAGCTGGAGCGCGATCGGCGGGCGGCGCACGAGGCCGCGCGCGCGATCCTCACGCAGCTGGGCCTGAGGGAGGCGCGGACGGCAGGCGAGGTTGCGGCGGCCGCGCGGGACCGCGAGCGGATCACGGGCGAGCGGGCCGCCGCCGAGGCGGACATCGCGGCAGCCCGCCGGGTCCTCGCCGAGGCCGTTCCCGAGCCTGACCTGGAGTTGGAGCAGGCGCTCGGCGAGGCGGATCGGGCGCTCGGCGACGCGCTGTCGGAGTTGGCCTCGCTGCGAGCGGCATCGCGGGCTCGCGGCGATGAGCTGGCCGCCCTGCGTCGCGCCGAGGCCGCCCGGGCAGCCGAGGCCGAGACGGCCCGGCGGCGTCGCGCGGATGCCGAGCGGCGGTTCGCGGACGAGCGCGCCAAGGCGTCCGGCGCGCTCGCGCGACAG
>JAKAHL010000191.1 GCA_021815005.1 Chloroflexota bacterium | reverse complement strand
GCTTGAGGTACGCGCCAGGCGTTGACGACGGCGCGGCGGAGGCGCCGGGAGAGGCGGAGGCGCCGGGAGAGGCGGAGGCGCCGGCGGACGGCGCCGGACTGGAGCTCGCGATCGGAACGTTCGGGTAGGTGGGCAGGCCTGGCACGTTGGACGTGGTTCCGGCGATGCCGCCGGCGCCGTTGGCCCCGGTGCCGCTGTACGTCTCGGTGGACGTCTGGACGCCGGTGGGGGTCCAATGGAGCGTGTCGATCGGCACGACGGTGGTGGTGGTCTGGCTCACCCTGCTCATGTCGAGCCTGGCCGTCACCTGCACCGCCGAGGTGTTGGGCCCCAGCACGCTGTCGAGCAGCGACTGGAGCTTGGCGCGCACGGAGCGCTCCACGCCCGCCTGCAGGCTCTGCGCCGTCGAGGCGTCGCCATTGGGACCGGACAGGGTGTGGCCCTGAGCGTCCACAACGGCGACGTTGGAGGGGTCCAGGCTGGGGACTGACGCCGCGACCGACGAGACGATCGCCCCGACGAGATCCGCGCTCGGCTCCGCGCCCCCGGCCATCTTGACCCACACCGAGGCGGAGGCCGGCTGGTCGGTGCTGGTGGTGACGCCGGTCTTGGCGAACACGATGGTGACCGACGCGTCGGCCACGCCGTCGAACCGCTTGATGGTCTGGGCGTCCTGGTTCTGGATCGCCCGCTGCAGCTGCACCTGCTGGTCAAACGAGGAGGCGCCGAGCTGCTGCTGGTTGAAGATGTCGAACCCCGACGCTCCGGCCCCCGCGTAGCCGGCCTGGTCGGCGGCGATCCGCGCCTCGGCCACCTTGCTCGCCGGGACCGAGATGGTGGACCCGCCGTTGTCGAGCGTGTACGCGATCCCGGCCGAGGTCAGGGCGCCCGTGATCGTGGCGGCGTCGCTGGTCGCCACGTTGGTGAACGCCGCCTGCATCTGGGGCTGGCCGGCCCACATCACGAGGCCCACGGTCATGAGCACCGTGAGGACCGCGCCGAACACGATCCCGATGCGCTGCGAGATCGTGAGCTGGCGGACGAGCAGCAGGAACTGGTCGATCATCGTGGCCCTTCGCTAGCGGGTGGTCCGGCGGTCAGACCTGGATGCGCATCAGCTCCTGGTAGGCCTCGAGGAGCTTGTCCCGGACGGCGACGCCGGTCTTGAGCCCGATCGATGCCTGCTGGAGCTCGAGCATCACGGTGTGGATGTCGGCCGAGCCGCCGGCCGCGAACTGCGCCATCGACGCGTCCGCCCCGTTGACCTGCGTGTTCAGCTGGCCCAGGGCGTTGCCGATGGCGTCGAGGAAGGAGTTGCCCGACGTCGAGGCGTCGGCGCCCGATGTGGTGGCGGGGGCGGGCGTGCCCGCCGCGCCGATCGTGGTGGCGGACGACGCAACGCCGGAGACGCCCGCGGCCCCGGCCCCCGAGAGGACCGAGGCGACGCCCGTGACCGGCCCGAGGATGGCCATCGCGCGCCTACCTCCCGATCTCGATCGCGTCGAGCGCGGTCTGCTTGGCCGACTGGGCCACCGTCGCCCCCATCGAGAACGAACGGGCGGCGCCCATCAGGTCGGTCATCTGGGTGGCCGTGTCCACGGCCGGGTAGGTCACGTAGCCGGTCGGGTCCGCGTCCGGGTGGCCGGGGTCGTACACCCGGATCGGGTCGCCGCCGATCGCCGCCACGCCCACTGCCGCCACGCCCATCGCACCGTCCTGGGCCATCGTCACCGCCTCGAACACGGGCGCCACCGGCTGGTACAGGCTCCCGGTCGTGCTGCGGGTTGACTGGGCGTTGGCGAGGTTGCCGGCAGCGACGTCCATGCGGAACCGCTCGGCGGTCAGCCCCGAGGCCGCGATCCGGATCGTGTCGAAGACGCTCATGGCTGGGTCCTGCCCTCAAGTGCACCGGCGAACGTCCGCATCGTCGGCTGGGCGCCCCCGCCGGAACATCGGTGCGGACCCCGACGTTTCGCCCGCTGCCGGACCACCCTCGTGGCCCCCCGGGGGCCAGAGCGAGCACCCCCGAACGGCGTACACTCCGGCCAATGCGTCAAGGACCCGAGCCCGACACGAACCGCGTTCTCGCGGGCGCCGAGCGGTGGGTCCGTCTCAACCGAGCCTCGGTCCCGACGGCGGCCAGCGGGACGTGGCCCGGTCAGCCCGATCCGGCGGCCGACGGGTCGCTGGTGATGGTTGCCGGCTGGGAGGACGGGCACCCCGCGTGCGCGCCCTTCGTCGCGTCCGACGGCGGGCAGGTCTGCCGCTCGTGCCCGACGAGCCTCGTCGCCGAGGTGATGCGCAGCGGGCGGGCCGAGGCGGACCGCTGCCCCTACGGGATCCGGCTGCTGGCGTTCCCCGCCCCCGCCGGCTCGCGAGACTCCGTGGGGGTCCTGCGGCTCGGGACTCCGGAGTCCGGCGAGGCAGACCTGCCGCCCGGGCGAGCCGTGCTGGACGCGGCCCGCCGGCTGCGCACGCCCGAGGACCTGCTCGCCTGGGAGGCCGACCAGCGCACCCGCGGGGCAGAGCGCCGCCGCACCGCCGCCGCCGCCCTTGCCCAGATGATCGCCACCACCGAGGAGTTCCACCGCCTGTACACGGCGGCCGACCGGGACCGCGCGAGCGTTGAGAGCTCCATGTCCCGCCTTGACACGCTCGCCCGCGAGACCCTGCGCGAGTCCGAGGAGGCGCGCGTCGCCGTCGCGCACGCCCTGCACGACACGGCGGGCCAGTCGGCGGTCGCCGCGCACCGGTTCCTCGAGGCCGCCCGGGCGTCGCTGGGCGGCCCGCGGCCCGAATCCGCCGCCCGCCATCTCGACGCGGCCCAGGAGCGCATGCTCGCGGCCATCAAGGAGATCCGCACCGTCCTCAACAACCTGGTGCCGCCGGGTCTCGAGGAGCTGGGCCTCGTGGAGGCGCTCAAGATCCACATCCGGGACACGGTGCCGGCGACGGTGGCCGTTGACGTCAACGGCCAGCTGCCCCGCGCCGAGTACTGGCTGGAGGCCGGCCTGTTCTCGATGGCCGCCGAGGCGATCAGCAACGCCGTGCGGCACGGCCGCCCATCGCGAATCCGGATCGATCTGCGCGCCTCGCATGGGCGCGGCATCATCACCGTCACCGACGACGGGGTCGGGTTCGACCCCGCGGCGGCGCATCGCCGGACCTCCGAGGGCATGGGCCTGATCGGCATGCAGCGGCGTGCGGGCTGGCTGGGCGGCCGCGTGGACGTCGTCAGCCGACAGGGGACGGGCACCACCATCAGCATCACGGTCCCGTTCGAGGGTCCGGACCCAGCGAGCGAGCCAGACGAATCGCGAGCCGAGAAGGCGAGGGAGCCATGACCGAGACGCCGAGCCGGGTGCTGCTCATCGACGATCACGAGATGTCCCGCCGCGGCCTGGAGGCGATGCTCTCCACGGCGGGCTGGGTCGAGGTGGTCGGCGAGGCGGATGGCTGCGGGCCCGGGCTGGCGCAGATCGAGCGACTTCGGCCGGATATCGTGCTGCTCGACATCCGGATGCCGGGCATGGACGGCCTGCAGTGCCTCGAGGAGATCAAGAAGCTCGAGCACCCCGTCTCGGTGGTCATCGTCACGCTGTACAACGACCGCCGGTACGTGCTCGAGGCCATCCGGCGCGGCGCCGCGGGCTACGTGCTCAAGGAGGCGTCCACCAGCGAGATCCTGGCCACCATCTCCGCGGTCGCGGACGGCCAGCTGGCGGTGGAGCCCGGCCTCCTCCGGGAGGCGCTGATGGCCCCCGCCGAGGAGCCCCCGGCCGCGGAGACCGCCCGAGCCCGCGCCGAGTCGTTCGCCCTCACCCCGCGCGAGCTGGACGTGCTGCGGCTGCTCGCCGACGGCATGACCAACAAGGAGATCGGCGGCCAGCTGTCCATCGCCGAGGACACGGTCAAGAAGCACGTCCAGAACATCATCTGGAAGCTCCGGGCGGCGGACCGGACGCAGGCGGCCATCGTCGCCTACCGGGCCGGACTGCTGGACCCGATCGACGGCTGAGCCCCAGCAGCCGGCCGTGGGCCCCGCGGCCCGCCACCGCGCCGGCGGCAGCGCGTAGTACGACCGTACCGGGCGGCCTTCGCTCAAGGCAGCCGCATCGCCAGCCGACTCCTTGGCCACAAGGTGCCCACATGACGATGCCGAACGCCGCTCCCACAGCCGCTCCCGTCCCCGCTGGGACGGCCGCGGCCGCTGGCGCCCCGGGGCCCGCGCCCCGGTCCGCGCCGACGCCGCAGGCCAGACCGACGGGCCAGTCCAGGGCCAAGGACCCGGGGGCCGCCCTCCCCGAACTCCACATCATGGGCTCCGGCGGTGCCGCCGGTGCCGACGGCAGCGCGGGCGCGATCACCGTGCAGCTCGACGCGTTCGCCCGGCAGAGCGGCCCGGACGCCGCGGTGCAGACGGCGGCCGGCCTCGTCAGCCTCCACGCTGTCTACGTGTTCGACGCGGGAACGCGCGACATGACGGTGGCGATCGTGGACCAGGACGGCAACCTGATCCGCACCATCCCG
>JAKAHL010000190.1 GCA_021815005.1 Chloroflexota bacterium | reverse complement strand
CGCCAGGCCCCGCCGCCCGGCTGGGGACCCGCCGCCGATCAGCCCCCCGCGGGCGGAGCCGCCTGGGGGCCACCGGCCACCGGCTCGCCGGCCGAGGTCGGGACGGCCCGCCCGCGCGAGCTCCGGGGTGTCGGGATCTGGACCCTCGTTGCGGTCGCGGTGCTGTCCGCGGCCCTGGCGTCAGGCGGCACGACGCTCCTCGTGCGCGAGATGGTCCCGACGCAGGCCGCCGTCGCCACGGCCATGCCGGCGGCCAGCCTGCCCGCGCCATCGGTCGCCACCACGGTCGGCACCTCCGTCGGCAGCACCGACATCACCGCGATCGTCGCCATCGCCAAGCAGTCCGTGGTCACGATCACGGCGGACGGCGTGAGCGCCCAGGGCTTCAACTTCGGGCAGCCAACTCAGGGGATCGGGTCCGGCCTGATCCTGACCGCCAACGGCTACATCCTCACCAACCGTCACGTGGTCGAGGGCAGCCAGACGCTGACGGTCGCGCTCGAGGACGGCAAGTCCTATCCGGCGCAGCTGGTCATGACGGCCAGCAACAACGATCTCGCGCTGGTCAAGATCGACGCCACGGGCCTGACCGCCGCCCGCATCGCCGACTCCTCGAAGATCCAGGTGGGACAGACGGCGATCGCCATCGGGAGCCCGCTCGGGACCTACACCGAGACCGTGACCCGAGGCATCATCTCCGGCCTCGGCCGCACGGTGACCGTCCGCGATGACGTCACCGGCCAACCGGCCACGCTGAGCAACCTGATCCAGACGGACGCGGCGATCAACCCCGGCAACAGCGGCGGGCCGCTGCTCGACGCGAGCGGTGCCGTGGTGGGCCTCAACACGGCCGTGTCAACCACGGCGCAGGGGCTGGGGTTCGCGATCCCGATCAACGACGCCAAGGCGCTGATCGACCGCGCCACGGCGGGCCAGGGGTCGTAGCCCGCCGGGACTTCGGGTCCCGAAGGATGCCCCCCGGCTCTCATGCGGCTGTCAGGGGCAATAGGCACCATCGTGCCATCGAACCCAAACGCCCCGTCCACCCGCGCTATCCGCCCGGAGAATGATTCGCATGCGGCCTCGCCTCGTCGGCACAACCCAGGATGGCCCGTCCACAGGCGAGGCTCGCCTTCCGGCCGAGACGCCCGGCACCGGCCGCGGCGCCCCCGATCGGCGGCCGGCGGGAGGCAGATGACCATGGGTCAGACCGTGTTCGCGCCTGCCGAGCCGAGCCTGTTCGGCCTCCCGGACCAGACCGGCGGCGCACCCGTCCCGGTGATCGAGCTGCGGGGCGTCACGCGCATCTACAGCACCGGCCGGCTGGAGGTCGCCGCGCTCCGCGGCGTGGACCTCGACGTCTGGCAGGGCGACTTCCTGGCGATCGTCGGCCCGTCCGGAAGCGGCAAGTCCACGATGATGAACATCCTGGGCTGCCTGGACCGGCCCACCGCGGGCTCGTACCGGCTGGGCGGCACGCCCATCGAGCAGCTGTCCGACGACGATCTCGCGGCCGTCCGCGGTCGGGCCATCGGGTTCGTCTTCCAGTCGTTCAACCTCCTGCCCCGCACGTCGGCCCTCGACAACGTGGCGACGCCGCTGCTGTACCAGGGGGTCTCGCGCAAGGAGCGATACGCGCGGGCCAAGGCGGCCCTGGAGCGCCTCGGCCTGGGCGAGCGCCTGCACCACGAGCCGTCCGAGCTGTCCGGTGGCCAGCAGCAGCGCGTCGCCATCGCCCGCGCCCTCGTGACCGAGCCCGCGCTCATCCTTGCCGATGAGCCCACCGGGAACCTCGACAGCCAGTCCGGGAACGACGTCATCGAGCTGCTCCACGAGCTCAACGCGGCCGGGACCACGATCGTGCTCATCACCCACGACCTCGATGTCGCCCAGGCCGCCCGCCGCCAGGTCCACGTGCGCGACGGGCTGCTGCTGTCGTGAGCGCCAGCGAGGCGGGTCGCCTCGAACGGATCGCATCCCCGCAGGCGCCGTCGTGCCGCCGCACCCCCGCCGCACCCCCGAGAGGAACCTCGAGATGACGCAGTCCAACATCCCGCCGCAGGGCCCGTTCGGCCAGCCCGAGCACGGCCCGCAAGGCGTTCCGCCGGCGCAGCCGATGCCCCCGTCCTTCATCCCCCCGACGGTCTTGACGGCGGCCACCGGACCCAAGCCGCGCAAGGGCTCGTCCACGGGCACCATCGCCTTCGGGGCGGCCATGGTGATCGCCGCCGCCGGCCTCGGCTTCGCGGGCGGCCGGCTCACCGCGCCGGCCAGCGCCAGCACCGGCCGCGCCAACTTCGCCAACGGCGGCTTCGCGGGCGGCGCCTTCGCCAACGGCAGCTTCAACCCGGGCGGCGGGACCACGGGCCGCGGTTTCGGGGCCGGTGCCTTCGGCGCGGGGAGCATCTCGATCGACGGCCAGGTCACCGCGGTGGGCAACGGGACCATCACCCTCCAGACCTCGGGCGGCCAGAGCGTGACCGTCGAGGTGCCGAGCACCGTCACGTACCACGCCCAGGCATCGGCCGCCCCGACCGACGTGACCGTGGGCTCCAAGGTGCAGGTCAGCGTGGGCCGGTTCGCCCGTCCGGAGGCCTCCGGCCAGCCCGCCCCGTCCGGCCAGCCGGGCACCGCGCTGGGCGGCGCCAGCCTGTCGGCCTCCGACATCACCATCCTGAGCAAGTAGCCGATCAGCCCAGCCGACGCACGCCATGCTCGCGGGATGCTCGCCATGACCCAGCCGCCTGACCGGTCCGAGGCCCACTCGCCCGGGGCGGGCCGGACCCAGCGAGGGCCGGCCGCCGCCACCGAGCGCAGGGCGACCGCCGGTCCCGACCCGTCCACGGCCTACCATCAGCAGGCGTCCGGCGCCGTGCCCGGGCGGATCCGAGGATTCCGATGCACCTGCTGCTAGTGGAGGACGACGAACGGCTCGCGCGGGCGCTCACGCGCCTGCTCGAGGAGGACCGCCACGTCGTGGAGCACGCTCCGGACGGCCGGACCGGCCTGGAGCTCGCCACCGGCGTGGAGGGTCTCGACTGCGTGGTCCTGGACATCGGCCTGCCGGACATGTCCGGGCTGGACGTCGCGCGCCGCATCCGGAAGGCCGGCGTGGACACGGCGATCCTGATGCTCACCGCGCGCGACACGATCAACGACCGCGTGGTGGGCCTGGACGCGGGCGCGGACGACTACGTCGTCAAGCCGTTCGCCTACCAGGAGATCGCCGCCCGCCTGCGGGCGCTGGCCCGTCGCGCCGAGCCCGGGCCGCGGCGCGCGGACCCGCGCCTCGCCTGCGGGGCGATCGTGCTCGACGAGGCGGCCCGGCGCGTCACGGTCAACGGGCGCAACGTGGACCTCTCGCCGCGCGAGTTCTCGCTCCTCGAGGCGCTGCTGCGCCACCAGGGCCACGTCCTCACCCGCGACCAGCTGCTCGACCATGCCTGGCCGTTCAGCGTGGCGGTCACGCCGAACGCGGTGGACGCGTACGTCCACTACCTGCGCACCAAGCTCGCCGAGGCGGGCGGGCAGATCGAGACGGTCCGCGGGGTGGGCTACCGCCTGGGCGACGGGAGCGATGGCTGACGGCGTCGCGCCCGATGCCCGGGACGACGGAGCCGAGCAGGCCGCCCTCGAGACCGAGCACCGGCTGATCCGGCGCACGCGCTGGCGACTCGTCCTGTGGAGCGGCCTCTCGACGCTGGTCGTCCTGGTCGTCCTGGGCGTGGCGCTCTACGCCGCGGTCGCGAGCACGCTGGTCAACGCCTCGGTGTCGCAGCTCGAGGCCCGCGTGGACCCGGTGGTCTCCGTGCTCAGCGGCAAGACCGACCCGGACAGTCGCTCGGGCGGGACGTCGTCGTCCCCCTTCGGCTTCCAGCCCGGGCGCGGCAGCATCTTCCTGTTCGCCTTCGACGCGTCCGGCAACCAGGTCCAGCTCCAGGGTCAGCCGACGGTGGCGCTGGCCGGGATGCCGGAGCCCGGGAGCCTCGCCGCCGCCGGCGCGTCGCCGGACGGGCGCGACGTGCGGGAGGTGACCGTCACGGTCGGGTCCGTGGAGTTCCCCGCTCGCCTCATGACCCAGCGGTTCGTCTACCAGGCCGATGGCCAGACGTACTTCCTGCAGGCGCTCCAGGATCGGTCGGTGGAGGTCCAGACGCTCGGGACGCTGCTGGTGGTGCTGCTCGTGGGCGGGGCCCTCGTGGTGGTGGTGGCGGTCGGGTTCGGATACGTCTACGCCCGTCGCGCCCTGGTGCCCATCCGCGAATCGCTCGAGGCGCAGCGCGAGGCGCTGCGACGGCAGCGGGAGTTCGCCGCCGACGCCTCGCACGAGCTGCGCACGCCGCTGACGGTGATCCGCTCCTCGGTGGAGCACCTCAGCCGCCACCCGGACAAGACGGTCGGGCAACAGCGCGAGGCGCTCGACGACATCGAGGCCGAGGTGCAGCACCTGACCACCCTGGTGGACGACCTGCTCCTGCTGGCCCGCTCCGACTCGGGCGCGGTGGCGCTGGACCGCATGCCCATGGACCTC
>JAKAHL010000189.1 GCA_021815005.1 Chloroflexota bacterium | reverse complement strand
CAGTCGCGCTCTCGCTCGCCGGCTGCCTGACGATGGCAACCCGTCCAACCGCCAGCCCCGGCCCGACCCCCGTCCCTGCGACTGCGCCTGCGCCGACGCCAACGCCAACGCCCGGCCCGCCGACGCCCTCCCCCGCCCCGACCTTCGCCTGGTACACCGTCAGGGCGGGCGACAGCCTGACCGCGATCGCCCGTCGATTCGGCACCACGCCGCGGTCGATCGCCTACTGGAACCGCGGCTCCTACCCGTCGCTCGATCCGGAGTCGCCCAGGTACGCGCCGAACAGCCTGCAGATCGGGTGGGTCCTCCGGGTGCTGCCCGGCGGGCTCTACACGCCCCCGCCGGAGACCGACAACCCGAGCCTCGACGTCACCCCGGTGCCCACCGAGTACCTCGGGCCGCCGACCGAGCCTCCCTCGGGCGCGCCGTCCGGCGGGGCCTCACCGTCTGCCGCGCCGGCGGGGTCGCCGGGCGGGTAACGGGGCGCCACCCGTCGTCGCGCGGCGTCCGTCGTCGCCGCGCCCCTCGTCGCGCAGCCGCTATCCTGCCCCACATGCCCGAAGCCAGCCGACCGCCCCGGATCGTCGTCACGCTCATGGTTGCCGCCTCCGCGTCGGAACCCGATATCGCGGCGCGCAAGAACGCCCTGTACGTGGGCTCGGTGACGCGCCACGGGGCCATCGCGCTCCCGCTCGACGCCACGGCGACGGCGGCCGAGCGGGCCGCGGCGTTCGCCCAGATGGACGGCCTGCTCCTGACCGGCGGCGCCGACCTGGACCCCTCCCGCTACGGCCGGCCCAACGAGGGCTCGACCGACATCGAGCCGGAGCGCGACGAGCTCGAGTCGGCGGCCTGGGACGCCGCCGAGGAGCGCGGTGCGCCGGTCCTGGGGATCTGCCGGGGCCTCCAGGCGATGAACGTGTTCGCGGGCGGCGCCCTCCTCCAGGATGTCGGCGGCCACGCCGGGCCGGGCTGGGGCCACGGGCCGGCGCTCACTCATCCCATCCGCCTGGTGGCCGGGACGACCACGGCGCGGATCCTGGACCCCGCCGCGTCCGGCGCCGACCTCGTGGTCAACAGCTACCACCACCAGGCCGTCCGGCCCGGGGACCTCGCGCCGGGCTTCGTCGCGGCCGCCTTCGGCGAGAGCGCGGGCGGGCCGCTCGTGGAGGCGCTGGAGGGCGTCTCGGGCCCGTGGCGTGTGGCGGTCCAGTGCCATCCCGAGCGAGCCGAGTCCACGCCCATCGCCTTCGAGGCGCTGTTCGCCGCGTTCGTGGAGGCCTGCCGGGGCCGCTGAGCGCCATTCGGCGCGGGCGAGTCACGCCCCGCCGCGCGCCAGCCGTGCCCGCGGACGCCCCCTTGCCCGGCGGCGAGCCTACAGGCGACCGGCCTCGATGATCCGGTTCAGGAACTGCCGGGTCCGCGCCTCGCGCGGCTCGGCGAAGATCTGCGCCGGCGGCCCCTGCTCGAGGATCCTACCCGCGTCGAGGAAGCACACGCGGCTCGCGATGTCGCGCGCGAAGCCCATCTCGTGCGTGGCCAGGAGCATGGTCATGCCCCCCGCCGCGAGCTCGCGGATCACGCTGAGCACCTCCGCCACGAGCTCCGGGTCCAGCGCGGAGGTGACCTCGTCCAGCAGCAGCAGGTCGGGCTGCATCGCCAGCGCCCGCACGATCGCCACGCGCTGCTGCTGGCCGCCGGACAGCCGGTCCGGCAGCTGGCCGGCCTTGTCGGCCAGGCCGAAGCGCTCGAGGAGCCGCATCGCGTCGGTCTCGGCCTCGGCCTTCGGGCGCTTCGCCACGTGGCGCGGCGCCAGGGTGACGTTGTCGATGACGCGCATGTGCGGGAACAGGTTGAACGACTGGAACACGATCCCCACCCGGCGCCGGATGCGGTCCACGTTCACCCGCCGGGCGGTGATCTCCTCGCCGCCGATGAGGATGCGCCCCTCGTCCACCGGCTCGAGGAGGTTGATGCACCGCAGCAGCGTTGACTTGCCGCTGCCGGACGCGCCGATCAGCGCGATCACCTCGTGCTCGGCCACGTCGAGGTTGATCCCGCGCAGGACCTCGAGCGCCCCGAACGACTTGGAGACGCCCTCGACGCGCAGCGCGGGGACGCCGGTACTCACGGCGGCGGTCACGGCGCCGCCGTCCCGCCCCGGCTCAGGGCGTTGGCGGCCTGGGCGGCACGGCCGGACCCGCCCAGGCCGCGACGGGCCTCGCGGGCGATGAGCCAGTCCGTGAGCCGCGCGAGCGGGATGGTCACCACGAGGAACACGAGCGCGACGGCGAGGTAGGGCGTGAAGTTGAAGTTCGCCGCCTCGATGATCTGCGACTGGCGGAAGATCTCGACCACGCCGATGTACGACACCAGCACGGTGTCCTTCTGGAGGCCGATGAAATCGTTGAGCAGCGGGGGCACGACGCGTCGGATGGCCTGGGGCAGCACGACATGGCGGAGCGCCTGCATCTGGCTGAGGCCCAGCGACCGGGCGGCCGCCGCTTGGCTCGGGTGCACCGACGCGATTCCGGCCCGGTACACCTCCGAGACGTACGCCGAGTAGATCAGGGTCAGCGCGAACACGGCGTACGGGAACGGGTCGGTGGGGATGCCGGGCAGGTTCAGGCCCGGGATGCCGAAGCCCAGGATGTAGATCACGAGCACGCCCGGCAGGGCGCGGAAGACGTCCACGTAGATCGTGGCCATGAGCCGGACCGGGAACAGCACCGGCGCCGTGGACGAGCGCGCGACCGCGAGCAGCAGCGCGAGGACGAGGATCAGGACCTCGGAGATCAGGAACAGCTGGATGTTGACGAGGAACGCCGACGCGATGTCGGGCAGCGAGGACGCGAAGATCGAGCCGTCGAAGAAGCTCGCCTGGACCGCTGGCCAGCCCGGCGAGCTGACCGCGACGAAGGCGATCGCCCCGAACACGACGACCGTGCTGAGCAGCGCGACGAGCGTGGACCGCAGGGCGCTGGCCCGCTCCTCGCGACGGCGGCGGGCACGCGGATCGGGGAGGCCGGCAAAGCCTCCCCGATGGGGCGCGTCAGGACCGCCCAAGGCGGTCATCGGCGATGGGCTCGCCGGGGTCAGGGCTGGAAGACCGGGGCACTCGCCTTGTCGGCCAGCCACGTCTGCGTGATCTGGGCGAGGGTGCCGTCGGCGGTGATCGCCTGGATCGCCGAGTTCACGCACGAGGTCAGCGGCGAGCCCTTGGCCAGCACGAGGCTGAAGTGCTCGGCGTTAGCGCCCTGCGCGACCGGGAACTGGCCGACGATGTTCGCGAGGGCGTTGCCCTTGCTGTCCACGATCTGGGCCGCCGTCACGTAGAACGCCGTGGGCAGGTCCACGACGAGCCCGTCGATCTGCCTGGCCTGGAGTGCCTTGATGGCGGCGTCGTTGGTGTTGTAGACGCTGATGGCGGTGCTGGGCTGGATCGTGTTCTTGATCGTGTCGTAGGCGGTGGTGCCCACCTGGGCGCCGAACTTGAAGTTCTTGAGCCCCGAGATCGTGGTCACCTTGGCGAGCGGGTTGCCCTTGAGCGCCACCACCGACTGGGCCACGAAGTAATAGCCGTCGCTCATGTCCACGGCCTTCGCACGCGCGGCCGTGTACGAGACCTGGGCGATGTAGAAGTCGAACGGCTTGGGCCCCGGCTGGTAGCTGTTGTCGAACGGGACCACCGTCCAGGCGACCTGGTCCGGGGTGAAGCCGAGCTGCTTGGCGACCGCGTAGGCGACCGCGGACTCGAATCCCTGCTGGTTGGTGGGATCGCCGAGCTGCCAGGGGGTGGGGTCGGGGCTCGACGGCGCGAAATACGGCGGGTACGCCGGGTTGTCGGTGCCGATCGTGAGCTTGCCGGCGGTCTTGAGGGCGAGGTTCGCCGGGGCGCAGGCGTTCGGCGTCGCGGTGGGCGCCGCCGCGGAGGGGGCCGCGGACGGGGCCGTCGAGGCGGACGCGCTGGCCGCCGCCAACGACGGGGCCGCCGAGGCCACGGGGCTCGCGGATGGTGCCGGCGTGGCGGTGGAGCCGGAGGTGCAGGCCGCGGCGAGCGCGGCGGCAAGGGCCAGCCCGGCGAGGGCCTTCGGGGTGCGCATGGGTCGTCCGTCTCTCCTGCGGGATATGCCGCCCAGAGTGTACCCGCCGGCACGCCCCGCTCCGGCCGTCTGGGCGAGGCCCCGCGTCGCCCGAGGGACGCGCCGAAGCGAGGCCGGGAGGAGGTGCGGCCTCGCTTCGGAAGGCTGCGGGGTTGCGACGGAAGGAGGGAGGAGCCGCCGACGCCCCGCCGGACTGACAATCGCGGTCCGCATCTCGCGGTGCGGTGAGGCGACTGTGCGCGCCCATTCGGCGCTGGGCGATGACCCGAGAGTCCCACCCGGCCGGTACCTTGCGGGGCACCCGCCGCGGGCCCCCGGCACCCCCGAACGGGGTGTCCGCCTTCGCCGCCCGTGCTGGCGGCGCGGGCGCACCCGCGGCGGTCGGCGGACGCGACGCCGGGCCGGGGGGGCTCAGCCTCCCGCGCGCGCTCGGTATGCTC
>JAKAHL010000188.1 GCA_021815005.1 Chloroflexota bacterium | reverse complement strand
CCGCAACCACGTGCCGCGCCTGCGCCAGCCCGCTCGCGGCGGGCGCGCGGTTCTGCGCCGCCTGCGGGACGCCCGCGGGCTGAGACAGCCGCCCCGGCTCGCAGGCCGTGCAGGCGAGCCGACCGCCCTGGCGAACCGGTCAGCCGGCCTTGGCGCCGCAGCTCCCGCAGAAGCGGGCCCCGGCGGCCAGCTCGGCCCCGCACTGCGTGCAGTGGTTCTGGCCCGTCGGCGTGCCGCAGTTCGAGCAGAAGCGCTCCGCGCCGACCGGCTTGCCGCAGGTCCCGCACACCGTCTGCTTGGCGCCCGTGTCGCCGGCGAACACCGTCTCCTGCTGCATGGCGGCGCGCATCTGCTGGAGCTCGACCGAGGACCGCTCGGCCTCCATCTCGGCCGCCAGGTGGGGAGCGCAGCTGACGCACAGCCCCCGCGCGCCGTTCCAGCACGTCTCGTCAACCCACTTGTTGCAGCGGGGGCACCGCGTGAACAGGCCCATGATCTCGTTGGCCGCCTTCTTGAGCGCCTCGTCCCGCGCGCCCCGGTCGGTCACGTCCCGGACGCGGTCCGCCGCACTGGCGGCGCCGCCGAAGAAGCCGCCGATCAGGCTGCTGGCGCCGCCGAGCAGGTTCCCGGCTGTTCCCAGGGCGGACCGCTGGAACTCGCTCCGGTAGCCGGACCCGCACACATCGCAGCGGAACTCGAACTGGTACCCGTTGTGGTCGGACAGGTCGGAGTAGTTGTTGGTGAACGGCGTGAACCCCGGCATGGCGCTCCTCGGTCTCGGCGAGCCGCCCTCCCGATGTCCGCGGCTGCGCCCCCGCGAGCATACGGCTCCCGACTCTGCCCGCGCGACGCGACGGCGCGGGCCGGTGGAGCCGTGTCAGTCAGCCCCGAGCGCCTCCAGCACCGGCGCGAACCGGTCGAGGGCTCGGGGCGTCAGCGCGGGGAACGGGCTCGCCTCGCCGTCGGAGCCCAGGTAGAGCGAGATGTGCCGGAGCCCCGCCTGCGCCATGGCGCGGAGCGTGTCGGCGATCGCGGCAGGCGAGCCCGAGAGCCAGCCGGGGCGCGTCGCCCCCGACCCGTCCGGGGCCAGGTCGATCCGGCCCAGCCCGGTCACGGGCAGCGTGGCCGGGTCCCGGCCCTCGCGCTCGCAGGCGGCGGCCACCTGCCCGGCCACCGCAACCACGTCGGCAGCCGACGCCAGGCCCGTGTTCACGTTGATCGCATCGGCCCAGCGGGCGGCGACCGACATGGTCCGCTCGCCCTTCGCCGCGACCCAGAGGGGGACGCGCGCCGCGCGTTCCCGGGCGGGGTCCAGCGAGGCCGCCTCCAGGCGCACGTGGTCCCCCGCCAGCGTCACGGTCTCGCCCCGCAGGAGCCTGCCCACCGCCTCCACCGACTCGGCGAAGCGGCCGACATGGCGCGCGCCGTCGAACCCGAACATGCGCCAGGTGGCGTCCGCGGACGGGACGCCGCTGCCCACGCCCAGGACGAGGCGGCCGCCGCTGACCTCGTCGAGCGTGTCCGCCATGCGGGCGAGCAGCCCTGGGTTGCGGAAGCCCGTGCACGCCACGAAGGAGCCGACGCCGATCCGCGTGGTGGCCTCAGCGGTGGCCGTCAGGACGGTCCAGCACTCCCGGAAGTCAACGCGGCGGCCGCCAGGCAGGACCCGCACCAAGTGGTCGGCCACCCACAGCCGCTCCACGCCGAGGGCCTCGGCGTCGCGCGCGAGCGAGCGCATCTCCGGCCACGATGCGCGGGACCCGTCAGCCCGCGGCCACGTGGGGAGGTTCAGACCGATGCCGAGCCGGGGAGGGCGGTTCATGCGGTGCTCCTTTGCCAAGCGCCCGCCGCGAGGGGCGCTCGCGATCGTAGCGGCTGCGCGAGCCCGCGGCGAGCCGGTAGGATCCCAGCGTGCTGTACCGCGCCGATCCCTGGCTGCACGTCATTGCCGGCTGCATGTCGTCGGGCAAGACCGACGAGCTGCTCCGCCTGCTCCGCCGTGCCGAGATCGCGCGCCGCCGGATCCTGCTGGTCCGCCCCGACGTGGACGACCGCACCCCGGCCGAGTACGCGGAGAGCCGGTCGAAGGCCCGCTACCCGTCCACGCCGGTCCCCCGGCAGCAGCCCGTCCGGATCCTCGCCCTGGCGCGCGAGCGGGACGTGGACCTGGTGGGCATCGAGGAGGCGCAGTTCTTCGACGCCAGCCTGGTGGGCGTGGCCGAGACGCTCCGGCAGAGCGGGCGCCACGTCATCGCCAGCGGGCTCAACACGGACTTCGCAGGGCGCCCGTTCGGGCCCATGCCGCAGCTGCTCGCCCTGGCCGACGAGATCACGATGCTGTCGGCGATCTGCGTGGTCTGCGGGGAGACGGCAACCCGGACCCAGCGCCTTGTCGGGGGCCGGCCGGCCGCCGTGGACGACCCGCTGATCATCATCGGGGGCTTCGACGCGCCGGCCGTCGAGACCTACGAGGCGCGCTGCCTGCGCCACCACGAGGTGGCTCCCGCCCGCTCTGCGCGCGGCGTGGTGGCCGACGGGGATTGACCCCGGTCCCGGCGCGCGCCGTCGGGCCAGTTCTCCACAGGCCGTCCACCGGCCGGCCGGAAGGTGGACAAGACGCCCGGCCCGGGGCGCAAGTTGGTGGACAACCCCCTTCCCGTGGGGGGTTGCGGCTGCGTATCGTTCGGCTTGCCCGAAGGGGCCGGTAGCATCGACACCGAGCCGGTGAGCAATCACCGGGCCGGGTCCCCGGAACCTCCGCCACGGAGCCGCAAGGCTGTTGAGGTGGACGGAGCCGGAGCCGCTGGCGACACGGGCCGGGTTCGCCCGGTCAGGCCGCCGGTGAGATCGACGCACAGGGTTCCTTCGGGCGCTTTCGTGTGCGCTGCGGGAACGCCGCCCGCCGCGTGTCCCAACCCGTCACACTCACCCCCACGATGGGCAAGCGTTCGGCAGGCGTCCTGCTCTACCGTCGCGCCGGTGACTCGGTCGAGGTCCTGATCGCGCACCCGGGCGGCCCGATCTGGGCGCGTCGCGACACGGCAGCGTGGTCGATCCCGAAGGGCGCCCCGCTCGACTCCGAGCTCGACCTGCTCGTCTCCGCCCGGCGCGAGTTCGAGGAGGAGACCGGTCACCGGGCACCGGACGGCATTCCGATTGACCTCGGCGAGGTGCGGATGCGCTCCGGCAAGGTCGTCCACGCATGGGCGTACGAGGGCAACCTGGACCCGAGGACGGTGGCCAGCATCGAGGCCGAGGTGGAGTGGCCGCCCAAGACGGGCCTGACCGTGACCGTCCCCGAGATCGACCGCGTCATGTGGGCGCGCCCCGCCGAGGCCCGACGTCGGCTGAACCCGGCGCAGGCCGAGTTCGTGGACCGCCTGCTCGCCGCGCTCGCCCGCACCTGACCGCGCGACACGCCCGCCGCGACGGGACGACGGGCCGAGCCGCCCGGCCGCCCAAACGAGCCGTGGCCCCAGCGGGCGCACCAGGCCGCAGACGGCGACCGGCAGCACCACGGCCACCGCCAGGCGGGAGGGGCCCCAGCGCACGCGCTGGTGCGTCCCCAACGACGGTCCCCGGCAACCCCCGCGCAGCGGGTGAGCGGAACGCGCGGCACGACGGGCCGTCCGACTGGCGAGCACGATGAGCGGTGGCGCGTTCAACGCACCCGCCCTGCGAGCGGGACGCACCCGGCGCCGGTCCGTTCAGCCGCCTCACGAGCCGCGCCCGGGTCGCCGGCCAGCACAGCGGCTGGTCCCTGCCGCCGGATCGCCTCGGGCCGGGCTCGGACAATCGCCTCGGGCCGGGCCGCCCGGCGCGCTACCCTCAAGCCATGAGCACCGCCGCCGCGCCGCCCGCCGGCCTCGGCCCCGAGCGCGTGGACGTCGCGATCGTCGGCGCCGGCATCGTGGGCCTTGCCACCGCGCTTCGGCTCCTCGAGCGCCGACCTGGCATCCGCCTCGTCATCCTCGAGCGCGAGGCAACGGTTGGCGCGCACCAGTCAGGCCACAACTCGGGCGTGGTCCACGCCGGGCTGTACTACGCGCCGGGCTCGCAGAAGGCGCTGCTCTGCCGCGAGGGCAAAGGCCTCCTCGAGCGCTACTGCGAGGAGCGCGGCATCCCCATCGCCTGGCCGGGCAAGCTGGTCGTTGCGCTCGACGGAAGCGAGTTGCCACGCCTGGCGAGCCTCAAGGAGCGCGGGCTCGCCAACGGCGTGGACGACCTCGAGGAGGTGGGGCCCGAGCGCATCCGCGAGATCGAGCCGCACGTCCTCGGCATCCGCGCCCTCTGGAGTCCCCGCACCGGCATCACCGATTTCGCGCGCGTCACCCGAGCCTACGCGGACGACGTCCGCGCCCGCGGCGGGGCGATCGAGCTCGCCCGGCCGGTGACCGCCATCGAGCGACGACCCGACGCGCTCGTCCTGGCGACACCGCGCGGCCCTGTCCAGGCGCGGGCCGTGGTGGCCTGCGCCGGGCTGTGGGCGGACCGCGTGGCCGCGCTCACCGGCGACCGGACGCACGACAGCCCGTCCATCGTGCCGTTTCGCGGCGACTACTACACGCTCGCCCCCGAGGCGGCACCGCTCGTGCGCGGGCTGATCTACCCGGTGCCGGACCCGCGGTTCCCCTTCCTGGGCGTGCACTT
>JAKAHL010000187.1 GCA_021815005.1 Chloroflexota bacterium | reverse complement strand
CCCGAGGGCGCGCAGTAGGGCTTGTGTGGTCCCACCAGGGTGCACAACACCGGCCGGGGAGGCGCCAGCGGCGCTCCCCGGCCGAACCATCTACACGACCGAGTGGAGCCCGTCATGACCGGTTCCCCCCTCGCCCGACAACCGAATCCGCTCCGGAACCCGTTCCGGCCCGGCAACGGCGTCCCGCCCCCGTACCTCGCCGGGCGAGACCAGGTCCTCGCCGAGGCAGAGGACTGGCTGCTCGAGGATCCCCCGCTCCACGCCAACTGGGCGATCACGGGCCTGCGCGGCACGGGCAAGACCGTGCTCCTTGGCGAGATTGTGCAGCGCGCCGAGCGGGCCGGCTGGCTCACGCTCGAGCGCGAGCTCGGCGACCGGCACCGCGACGACGCGCGCCTCGCGGAGGCGCTGGTCGACGACTGCGAGGCCCTGCTGGCCCGGGCCGACGCGTTCGCCGGCATCGGCCAGGCGATCGAGCGCGGCGCCCGCTTCCTGCGGCCCCGCCGGGTCGCGGTCGGAGGACTGAGCGTCGAGCCCGCCTACGAATCCGGGCGGGCGGCGCCGGCCGACGCCCTGTTCGCCTCCTTCGCAGCGCTGACGGCCGCGCTCGAGGCGAGCGAACGGCGGGGCGCCCTGCTTCTCCTGGACGAGGGGCACCTGCTCGCCGACGACCACCAGCGCGAGCGCTACCCACTGTCCTCGCTGCTCGCCGTGCTCGGCCGCGCCCAGCGCCAGGGGCCGAGGGTGCGCGTCGTGCTCTGCGGGCTGCCGACCCTGAGCCTCAACCTCAAGCGAGCCCGGACGTACGCGGAGCGGATGTTCCGCCACGTCGTGGTCGGGAACCTGCCGCTCGACGCGGCCGGCGACGCCCTCGCGGTCCCGCTGCTCGGGAGCGGCCGCAGCTTCAGCCTCGGGCTCATCGACCACGTCGTCGGCGCGACCGGCGGCTACCCCTACTTCCTGCAGTTCGCCGGCGCCTTCGCCTGCAGCCGCATCGGCCTGAGCCACGTCGACCGCGCCGACTTCGCGCGCGTCGAGGAGGCGATGATCCACGAGCTCGACCTCGCCTTCTTCGAGGACCGCTTCGAGGGAGCGGCGCCGACCGAGCAGGCGCTCCTCCTCGCAATGGGCCGGGCCGGCGGCAGGGCGACCCTGGCGCGGATCACGCGCGAGGCGGGCCCCGGGGTGAACGCCGCCGTCGGGCTCCGGAGGCTGATCGACAAGGGCCTCGTCTACCGGCCGACGCGCGCCACCTACGACTTCGCGCTGCCGCTGTTCGCGGGGTACCTCCGGCGGCGCGCCGAACTAACAGGCTTATCGTGACGACGATAAGAACGGGCGGGCCCGAGCGGCGACTGCGAAAGGCCGAGCCCGCGATGCTCGAGGCGCGCGTCGCGCGGACCGGAGAGGGCCGGCCGCGTGAACGTCGCGGCCGAGCCGACGGCGTTCGCCGCCCGGCCTCCGTCGACACGGCCCATCCAACCCTCCCGCGAGGGGACGCCCGCACAAGGAGCGGGCAACCCATCACCAGCGGTCGGCGTGTTCGCGGCCGTCCCGGACGTGCGCGGGGTGACCAGGCGCCGGAGCTGATCCGCGCCGGAGGGCACCTTGGGATCGAACCCAGCGGGGACCGACTGGAGGCTGCGTTCGCCGAGCTGGCGGCGGCGATCCGTGAAGAGCTCAGGGCGGTCACCGCGCCCGCTGACGGACCGGCACGCCTTCTGTCCGTCGAGGAGGCCGCCGACCTCATCGGCTGCGGCAAAACCCGCCTCTACGAGGAGATTGCCCGAGGGCGGCTGCAGACGCTGAAGATCGGGCGACGGAGGCTGGTCTCCTCGACCGCCCTCCGCGACTACGTCGAGCGCGCCGCAGACCAGCCACCGCGCACGTAGCCGGTCTACTCGCGCTTGGCGAGCGCCCGGTCCATGGCGTCGGCCGCGTCTCGGCGGAGCTCGGGCACGACGCCCGCGTAGTAGCCCGCGGTGATCGCGATCCCGGAATGGCCCAGCAGATCGGAGATGACGGCCAGCGGCGTGCCCTCCGCGAGGAGCAGCGTGGCGGCAGTGTGCCGGAGGTCGTGGAGTCGAACGCGCGGCCCGCCGGCGGCGCCGCAGGCGCGGCCGAACGCCGCCGAGACGCGGTCGGGCCGCCACGGACGACCTACCGCGTCCGTGAAGACGAGCCCATCTCTGTCCTGCCAAGCAGCGCCGGCCGCAGCCCTGTTGGCGGCCTGCCGGGCCTCCTGCGTGGCCAGAGCCTCGACAGCCCGAGCGGGGAGGGGGATCGTGCGGCGCGATCGCGCCGACTTTGGCTCAGCGAGCTTCCAGGAGCCACGGGTCGCGAGGGCGAGCGACCGTCGCACGGTGAGCGTCCCGCCCCGGACGTCGCGCCACGACAGGCCAAGCAGCTCGCCAAGCCGGAGCCCCGTCGTCGCGGCGACCGCGTAGAGCGGGCCCAACTCGTCTTCTGCAGTCGCGTCTAGCAGTCGCAGCAGGTCCGGGACCTCGAGGTACGTGATCTCGCGATGGGGCACGTATGGAGCCCGGGCATCGGCCGCGGCGTTCCTCGACACGAGGCCCTCGCGGACCGCGTCGCCGAGCGCGATCCGCAGGGTCGCCCGGATGTGCCTGGCAGTCAATGGCGAGATCGGCCTCGGACGGGGCGCGCCTCGGCGGCGCTCTTCGGCGGTGACCGGCCGCCCCTTCTCGAGCCACGTGGCGAGCGCGTGCTCAACGTCGGACGGCAGGAGGCGCGGGAGCGCCAGGCGGCCGAGGGTCGGCACCAAATAGGTGTTGACGTGTGAGGCGCGCCCGACCCACGTGGCCGGTCGCACGCGGATCCTGTCCCGCTCGATCCACGAGGTCAGATACTCGCCCACGGTCATCGCGGGACTGGCAGGTTCCATCGAGCCCAGCCGGAGCTCCGTGCGGAGCTTGTCCACCTTGTCGCGAGCGGCGGCCGAGGTCGGGCCCGACACCACTCGGCGATGACGCGTTCCATCGGGATCGGTCCAGGTCACTGCGCCGCGCCAGCGCCTCCCGTCCGCGTCGGGGTAGACGCTGCCCTCCCCGGGCGAGCGCCGGCGGGCCCTCCGGGACTCCGCCGACGGCGGAGTCTCCGAGCGCGGGGGACGTGAGCTAGACGGCCTTCTGTCGGCGGCGGGTCCGGTGTTCTTGCCCATAGCGCGTGCGCCCTGTTGCTACCGCGTTGCTACCGAGCCATTGTACGCCGGACACAAAGAAGAGGCCCCATGGGGCCCCATTCGTGCTCAAGATGTGCTTGGTGGGCCGGGGCAGAATCGAACTGCCACAGCCGAAGGCGAGGGTTTTACAGACCCTTGGGCTCACCACCTGCCCAACCGACCCACGATGGTGGAGATGAGGGGACTCGAACCCCTGACCCCCGCGATGCGAACGCGGTGCTCTCCCAGCTGAGCTACATCCCCACTGGGGCCGCCTCCGAGCCTGTCGGAGCGACCGGCCCGGAAGTGTAGCACGCGACAGGCCGCTCTCCGGCCTCGGCCCCCGATATCCTCCCCCGATGCTCTCCGGCCTCGCGTACGGTCTCCTCGCCGCCCTGGGCTGGGGCGTCGTGGACGTCGCTGGCGCGATCACCGCCCGGCGCATCGGGAGCCTGCGCGTCCAGGTGGGCACACTGCTCGTGGGCGTGCTGTCGTTCCTGGTGTTCACCGCCCTGCGACCCGACCTGCTCGGCCCGGACTGGGCCGCGGGCCTGCTCGTGGGCCTGCCGCTCGGGGCGTTCGCTGCCGGCGGGTACGTCACGTACATGACGGCGCTTCGGCTGGGGCCGATCAGCGTGGTCAGCCCGGTGACCGTCTCGTACGGCGGGCTGTCGGTGGTGCTGGCCGTGGTCCTCCGGGGGGAGTCGCTGTCGGGGCTCCAGGCCGTCGGCGCGATCCTCGCCACGCTGGGGGTGGTGATGACCGCGGTCGTGCTCGAGGCGGGGACGCTGCGGAGCGCGCGGCTCGTCGGCTCTGGCGTGGCGATGGCCCTTGCGACGGTCGTCGTGTTCGGCCTGCTGGGCGTGGTCATGGCCGGCCCGATCCGAGACCATGGGTGGCTGCCGGTCCTGCTGGGCTCGCGGTTCGGCAACCTGGCGGCCGGCCTCGTGGCGCTCGCGATCGCCGTTCGCACCGGATCGTCCAGGTTCCGCGCCGTCCTGGAGCCCGGCTACCCGGTGACGCGCCGGATCTCGGCCCTGCTCATCCTCGCCGGCGTGTGCGACACCGCGGCCTTCTCGGCCTTCGCCATCGGCCTCGACCAGGCGCCCGTCTGGATCGTCACCCTGGCCAGCTCGTTCGGCCCCGTGCTCGTGGTCCTGTTCGCGATCCTGCAGCTGGGCGAGCGGCTGAGGCCCGTGCAGTGGGCCGGCCTGGCGGCGCTGGCGTTGGGGCTGGGGGTGCTGGCGCTGGCGGGCTGAGCAGCTCCGTCGTGCCCGGTGGTGGCCCCGTGCCCCGAGCGGCTCTGTCGGCGCTCCGTCCGCCCGTAGAGCCGCTCGGGGCATGCTCCGCGGACCGCTCGCCGGCCCTTGACGAGTAGAACAGACGTTCTATTATGGGACGTCCGATGACTCGCGCATCCGACGTCTCCCAGGGCGGGCCGCGGGATGGCTGCCTCGCGAGGGCGGGCCTGTTGACGGGG
>JAKAHL010000186.1 GCA_021815005.1 Chloroflexota bacterium | reverse complement strand
CGTGCGCTTCGACGCCTGCGGCGCCGCTCCCTACCTGGCGTCGATCGCGAGGCCCGAGCCGACTCTGGGAGGGGCGGTGATCCGCGTGGAGGCCACCGGCCTGTGCCGCTCGGACTGGCACGGCTGGCAGGGCCACGACCCCGACATCGCCACCCTCCCCCACACGCCCGGCCACGAGTTCGCGGGTGTCGTCGAGGCGGTCGGCGCCGGGGTCCGGCGAGTGCGGGTCGGGGATCGTGTCGTGGTGCCGTTCGTGTGCGGCTGCGGTGCCTGCGACTGGTGCCGCTCCGGCAACGCCCAGGTCTGCCCCAGTCAGTGGCAGCCCGGCTTCAACGGCCCGGGCTCGTTCGCCGAGGCGGTGGCGATCCCGAACGCGGACTTCAACGCCGTCCTGCTGCCGGACGCGATCACGTCCGAGGTCGCGGCCAGCCTCGGCTGCCGGTTCGCCACGGCCTACCGCGGGCTCGTGGACGTGGCGGCGGTGCGGCCCGGCGAGACGGTCGCCGTGTTCGGCTGCGGCGGGGTGGGGCTCGCGGCCGTCATGGTCGCGGCCTCGCGCGGCGCCCGCGTGATCGCGGTGGACGTCCGGCCCGAGGCGCTTGCGCTGGCGCGGGCGTCGGGCGCGTCGGACACGGTTGACGCCCGCGAGGGCGACGCCGCCCAGGCGGTGCGCGCGCTCGCGCCCGCCGGCGTGGACCTCTCGGTGGACGCGCTCGGCAGCGCGGCGACGGCCGGCGCCGCGGTGCGCACCCTCCGCATCCAGGGCCGGCACCTGCAGATCGGCCTGCTGCCGCCGGCCCAGGTCGGCGACCGGGCGACCGTCCCGATGCACACCGTCATCGGGCGCGAGCTGCGCGTGCTCGGCAGCCACGGCATGGCCGCCACCGACTACCCGCGGCTGCTCGCGGACATCGCGTCGGGCGCCCTCGACCCGGGCCGGCTCATCGCGCGCCGGATCCCGCTCGAGGAGGCGCCCGCCGCGCTCGTCGCGATGAGCGCGGGCACCGAGCCCGGGGTCACCGTCATCCGCCCCTGAGCTGCCGGGTGGAGCGAGCCCGGTCAGCCCTTCATGCGCAGGTTGTCGGGATCGAACACGGCGGCGGGCCCGGCGGCCGCCACCGTGACCGGGTACAGCTCGCCGATGTACTCGACCGCGAGCCGGTTGCCCACGACCGCCTCCTCGACGGGGATGTAGGCCATCAGCAGGTGCTTGCCCACGGACGGCCCGGAGGCGGCGGTGGTCACGAACGACCGCCGGCCGTTGCGGTCCCGGAGGGCGGTCCCGTCGGCGTTGCAGATGGGCTCGCGGCCGAGCATCCAGCGCCGCTCGCCCGATTTCGACGTGTTGTCGTCCACGGTGAGCGTGCACAGCACGTTGGCGGGGCCCTCGGCGCGTTGCGCGAGGTACGCGGCCCGGCCGATGAAGTCGGCCTCCTTGACCCGCGGCCGGGCGAGGCCCGCCTCGACCAGGTTGCGGTCGAGCTCGAGCTCGTTGCCCATGAGCCGGTAGGACTTCTCGGTGCGCAGGGTGCCGCCGTAGGCGCCGAGGCCGACGGGGACGATGCCGAACGGCCGGCCCGCCCGCATCAGGACGTCCCACAGGTGGGCGCCCTGCTCGAAGGGGACGTGGAGCTCCCAGCCCAGCTCGCCGTCGTAGCTGATGCGGGCCGCGATGACCCGGACCGACTCGATGTCCACCGGGGCCACGCTGCCGTACGGGAGCGCGGCGTTGGAGACGTCGTCGCGCGTGACCGAGGCCACCACGTCGCGCGCGCGGGGGCCCCAGATGGCGACCATCGTCCACTGCGTGGACACGTCGGCGAAGTTGACGGACCCGTCGGCTGGCAGGTGGTCGGTCATCCACTTCTTGTCGGAGCTGCCCGCGAAGCCGGCGTCCACGACGCGGAACAGGTCGTGGCCCAGGCGCATGACCGTGACGTCCGCCTTGATGCCGCCCGCCTCGTTGAGCATCTGCGTGTAGAGCAGGCGGCCCGCGGGGATGTCCGCGTTGCCGACCAGCATGTGCTGCAGCCAGGCGAGGGCGCCGGGGCCCGACACGTCCCACTCGGCGAAGGCGGGGTTCTCGATCAGGCCCACCCGCTCGCGCAGGGCGAGGTGCTCGGCGTTGATGATCGGGCTCCACCAGCGGCGGTCCCACTCGTGGGTCCGGTCCATCACCCGGTCGCCGAACTCCTCGAGCAGCGGCCGGTTGGACTCGTACCAGTTGGCCCGCTCCCAGCCGGAGATCTCGATGAACTCCGCGCCCAGAGCCCGGTGCCGGTCGTGGGCGGCGCCGAGGCGAACGTCGCGGTCGGTGGCCCACTGCTCGAACGGGTGGACGATCCCGTAGAACTTCGGGAACAGCTCGCTGACGCGCTGCTCGACGTGGTACTTGGTCTTCTGGGTGTCGTAGAAGCGGGCGATGTTGACCGACGCCGGGTCCATCTCCGGCTTGCCGTCGGTCATCCACTCCGCGAGCATGCGGCAGATGGACGGCGCCTCCTTGATCCAGACCGCCGAGCACGCCCACAGGCCCTTGACCTCGAGCGTCTCGCCCACGAGCGACATCCCGTCGGGGACGAACGACATGAGGCCGTTGATCGCGTGCTTGATGCCCACGCGCTCGTTGCCGACGATCGTCGGGTAGAGCTCGAGCACGGTCTCCACGTACGGGTCGAAGTGCTCCGGGGTGAACGGCAGCTCGGTGGGCGACATCAGCGCCTGCTCGTTGGACGGGATGTCCTCCGGCTGCACGGGCAGGGACTCGTGCGCGTACGACCCGATCTCCAGGTCCGCCCCGCTCTGGCGCGCGTACATCTTGGCGTCCATGTCCCGCACGACGGGGTACGCGAGCGGATTGTCGAGCGCCTCGAACTCCGGCACGGGGCCGATGTCCACCATCTGGTGGACCGCGGGCACGAGCGGGACCGTCGCGCCCGCCATGGCGGCAACCTGGCGGCTCCACACGCCGCCGCAGACCACGACGACGTCGGCCGCGACATGGCCGCGCGTTGTCGTGACGCCGGCGATGCGCCCATCCTTGACGTCGAGGCCGGTCACCTCGGTGTTCGCGAAGCTCTGGAGGGCGCCGAGCGCCATCGCCTTCTCGCGGTAGAGCGTGCCCGCGTGGAGCGGGTCCACGACGCCGACAGCGGGCGTGTGGAAGCCGCCGAGGATCCGGGTCTCGTCGATGTACGGAACGAGCGCCTTGACCCCGGCCGGCCCCAGGAGCTCGGTCTCGACGCCATAGGACTTGGCCAGGGCCATCCGGCGGCGGAGCTCGTGCATCCGCTCCTCGGTTCGGGCGATCTCGATCCCGCCGGTCCGGGTGAAGGTCCCCAGCTCCTCGAGCTCGCGGATGCTGTCCATCGACCATTCCGTCGTCTGGCGGGAGTGGTCCACGGCGAAGGTGAACGACGAGGCGTGGCCCGTGGAGCCGCCCGGGTTCGGGAGCGGGCCCTTGTCCACCTGGACGATGTCGCGCCAGCCGAGCCGCGCGAGGTGCCAGGCGAGCGCGTTGCCGACGATGCCGGCGCCGACGATCACGACCCGTGCGTGCGAGGGGAACGCGCCCATGGGCTTCTCCTTGGTGGCGGCGGTGCGGACCGGGCGCCAGCTGGGTGGCGCGGGGGCCGCCGTAGGGAGCGGCTGCCGCCGCCTCGCACAGCGATCGGAGGGCGAGGCGGCAGTGGTGCAATGGTACACTCCACCTCGCACACGATGCGCCGCCGGCCGCAGGCCAGCGGCATCTGACGGGCCCCGAGGTCCGCCGCGGAAGTGAGATCGTCGAGGGGGCTGGACGGGCGATGGGCATCAACCGGGCGATCGAGCGAAGCAGCGTCCGCGAGCAGGTGCGCGAGATCCTCCGGGCGCAGATCCAGACCGGGGAGCTGGAGGCGGGCGGCATCTACTCCGCGGTGGCGCTGGCGGGGGCCCTGGGCGTGTCCGCCACCCCGGTGCGCGAGGCGCTGACCGACCTCGCGCACGCGGGGCTGGTGGAGGCGGTCCGCAACCGGGGCTTCCGGGTGCGGACCCTGTCCTCGACGGACCTCGACGAGATCGTCGCCCTGCGGACGTGGCTCGAGGTGCCCGCGATGGACATGATCGCGGACGGTGCCACCGACGCGGAGATCGCCGCCCTGCGGCCGCTCGCAGAGCGGATCTGCGAGGAGGCGAGGCGGCAGGACGCCACGCGGTTCCTCGTGGCCGACAGCGCCTTCCACACCGCCCTGATCGAGCTCACGCGAAGCCCTCGCCTCGTCAGGCTGGTGGCGGACCTCCGGGGCCAGACCCACCTGCTGGGGCTCCGGCGTCTCGGCGCGGCCGGCGACCTCGAGGCGAGCGGCCAGGAGCACGTGGACCTGGTCAACGCCCTGGCGGCGCGCAACGGGAGCCTGGCGCGGCAGCTGATGCGCCGTCACCTCCAGCACGCCCGCGGCATCTGGGCCGGGGTCAGGGAGGAGGCCTGACCCTGCGGGACGGGGCTGCCTGCTGCGCCGCCGGGCGAACGCATCGGCCCCTCCGGCGCGCGAGGCGAAGCCGTCCACCGCGTGTACAATTGCACATGGTACTGATGGCCGCGCCTGGGACGGCCACGCAGAGGCGAAGCCCGGCATCCCCGCGCGGGATGCCGCAGCACGAGAGGGTCTGAACGTGGCGCAGCAGACGACGGGCGGGGCGCGGCGCGGCGCGGCGTCGGCAGACATCCCCGAGCAGGCCCTCCGC
>JAKAHL010000185.1 GCA_021815005.1 Chloroflexota bacterium | reverse complement strand
CTCATCGAGAACCTGGCCGTAGCCGGCCGTCTCGCCGGCCACGTTCTCGATGACGCCCCATGAGCAGGGCGCGTTGGCGACGCGGATCATGCGGGTCTCCGATCTGGATCGGGCAGGCACACGTCGCGGACGTGCGCCTGCAGGTCGTGGTAGGCGCCGACGAACTGGCGCAGCGTGCGCACGGCGGGGCCGAAGCGCTCCAGCTCGCCGCGCGCGAGGCCGTCTGGCTGGTAGGCGCGACGGAAGTCCGGGAAGCGGTCGGAGAGCTCGTCCACGATGGCCGGGTCCACGGGCAGGCCCGCTCGATCGCCCGCCTCCAGGCGGGCGTCCTCGATGAGTCGTTGCCAGGCCGGCGGGATGGTGAGCACGATGTCCAACCCCGCGAGCTCGGTCCACGGCAGGTGCGTCCGGAAGGCGCCGACCAGGATCCGCGTCCGGTAGCCCCGCTCGCGGTAGAGGGCGACGGCGCGCTTGGCGACGGCGATCCCGGACCACTCGATCCGACCCGGCGTGGGCAGGACCCCGTCGCGGGCCGCGACCACCCGGAGCCAGTCCTCGAGCCGGCCGACCATCAGGGTGCACACGGGGGTCATCGCCCCCGGATCGCCGCCAGCGGCGGCCAGCCGGCCGAGGCCACGCTCCACCACCTCGGCCACCGCCAGCGCGCCTGCCACGGTGAAGTTCACCGTGGCGTTGACGTTGACGCCCAGCGCCGTCGCCTCCTCCATGGCGGCGAGCCCGGCGGTTGTCGCCGGCAGCTTCACCTGGAGGTTGGGTGCCAGCCCGGCGAACCTGACGGCCTGGGCGAGCATCGCGGGCCCATCGCCGTATCGGCTGGGGTCGACCTGGATCGACAGCCGGCCCCGTCGGCCGCCCGACTGCGCGAACACCGGTGCCAGCAGGCCGGCGCCGCGGACGGCGATCTCCTCGGCCAGCCGCCACGCCAGCTCGTCCTCGGCTGCGGACGGGTGCGCAGCCGCCAGCTGGCGCAACCGGGAGCCCCACGGCTCGGGCTCCTGGCGCAGTGCGTCCAGCACGAGCGGCGGGTTGGACGTGGCTCCAACCGCGCCGCGCTCGATCGCCCACGCCAGCTCGGCCGCGGCGCAGGAATCGTTCCAGATGTCGGTGAGCGTGCGGTCGGCCACCTGCCGCAACGGGCTGTCGGCCGCGTTGGTCGCCGTCACGGCGGTCAGCCCCAGCGCTCGGGGCTGTTCTTCTGGTAGGGCGCGCCCGGGATCATCAGGTACCGCTGGCGGCCCTTGTTGCGGTCGAAGTCCCGGCGCGCCTGGTTCACCGCCTCCATATCGGACACGATCGGGGTCGCCATCTCCCACCACGAGTTCGCGTAGCCCTTGACTCGCTCGTGCCAGTCGGTCTGGACCACGATGCACACGGTCTCGGTGCCGGCGCGCGCGTCCGCCAGGGCGGCCCGCAGCTCGTCGCGGGTCCGGACCTCGAGCGACTTGGCCCCCATGCCCTGGCAGATCTTGACGAAGTCGAGCTGCATCTCGGGCCCGTCGTACTCGCCCGAGGGGCCGCGCAGACGGTAGTGGCAGCCGAAGCCCTCGGCCCCCACCTGCTCCGACACGCGCCCGACCGAGCTGAAGCCCTTGTTGTCCACCAGGACGACGATCAGCTTCACGCCCTCCTGGACGGCGGTCGTGACCTCGTTGCCCATCATCTGGAACGAGCCGTCGCCGACCATGACGTACACCTCGCGGTCGGGGGCGGCCAGCTTCGCTCCCAGGCCTCCCGCGATCTCGTAGCCCATCGTCGAGTAGCCGTACTCGACCTGGTACGAGGAGACGTCGCGCGAGCGCCACAGCTTGAGCAGGTCGCCCGGCAGCGAGCCCGCCGACGTCACCACCACGTCGCGCGGGCCGGCCGAGGCCTCGACGGCGCCGATGACCTCGCCCTGGGTGAGGACGTCGCCCACGCTGTGGGTGTAGACGCGCTCCACCTCCTCGTCCCACTCGCGGTTGAGGGCGGCGACGCGGGCCTGGTAGGCGTCGTCCGTCCGGTAGTCGCCGACCGCCACCGAGAGCTCCTCGAGCGTCGCCCGGGCGTCGCCCACGAGGGGGACGGCCGCGTGCTTGAACGCGTCGAACTCGGCGACGTTGATGTTGACGAACCGGACGCCGGGATCCTGGAAGGCGGTCTTGGACGCCGTCGGGAAGTCGGTGAACCGGGTGCCGATGCCGATCACGAGGTCGGCCTCCGGCGCGATCTGGTTGGCGGCCAGGGTGCCCGACACGCCCGCGCCCCCGAGGGACAGCGGGTGGTCGTACGGCATGGACCCCTTGCCGGCATGGGTCTCGGCCACCGGGATGCCGGTCTGCTCGGCGAACGCGCGCAGGGCGTCCGCCGCCTCGCTGTACCGCACGCCGCCGCCCGCGAAGATCACCGGGCGCCTCGCCTCGCGGATCCAGGCCGCCGCTCGCGCGACGGCATCGCGGTCGGGCCGCGGCCGGCCGATGTGCCACACGCGCTTGGCGAACATCTCGATCGGGAAGTCGAAGCCGTACGTCTGGATGTCCTGGGGCAGGGCGAGGAACACTGCGCCCGTGTCCACGGGCGAGGTGAGCACGCGCATGACCTCGGGCAGGGCGGTGATGAGCTGCTCCGGCCGGTTGATGCGGTCCCAGTACTTGACCACCGGGCGGAAGACGTCGTTGACGCTGGTGTCCTGGGACAGCGGGTGCTCGAGTTGCTGGAGGACGGGCGACTGCACGCGCTCGGCGAAGGCGTCGCCCGACATGAGCAGGACGGGCACGTGGTCGATCGTCGCGGATGCCGCGCCGGTCACCATGTTGGTGGCCCCGGGGCCGATCGAGGTCAGGCAGGCGAACGCCCCCAGCCGGTTGCGCAGCTTGGCGTAGCCGACCGCCGCGTGGACCATCGCCTGCTCGTTGCGGGTCAGGTAGTACGTGAAGCCGTCGGGAGCCTGCTGGACGCCCTGCGCCACACCGCCGATGTTGCCGTGACCGAAGATCCCCCACAGGCCGGCGAAGAAGCGGTGCTCGACGCCGTCGCGCTCCACGTACTGCCGGGCCAGGTACCGGACGACCGCCTGGCCGGTGGTGAGTCGCACTGTCGCCATCGCCCTGTCTCCTCCAGTCCGATCGTGTCGGTCGATGCCAGGTGTCGCGCTAAGCCGTCCGAGTCTTGGCGAGCGCGGCGGACAGCCGGCCGGCGACCGCGACGACCTGCGCCGCCGCCTCCGGGATGCGCTCGCGGGTGAGCCGCACGCTCGGGGCGTCGATGCCGATGCAGCCGATCGGCGCCCCGCCCGGCCCGAGCACCGGGGCCGAGATGCAGCGCGTGTAGGTGTCGTTCTCCTCGTCGTCGAAGGCGAACCCCGCGCCGCGAATGGAGACGAGGTGGGCCTCGAGGGCGACCCGCGAGGTGATCGTGCGGGCCGTGCGACGGGGAAGCGACGCCGGGACCTCGGCCAGCCCGTACGCCAGCAGGCACTTGCCTGCCGAGGTGCAGTGGAGCGCCACGCGTCGGCCGCGCTGGGGCACGACCCGCAGTGGCTGGCTGGTCTCGACGTCGTCGAGCACCAGCGCCCGCCCGCCGTCCGCCACCGCGACATGCGCGCACTCGCCGGTCAGGTCCACGAGATCCTCGAGGAAGGGTCGGGCGGCGCGCTTGAGGCGGGCGTGGTCGAACGAGGCGGTGCTGTCCCGGCGCAGCGCCGGGCCGAGCTGGTACCCAGACCCACCCGAGGCGGGCGCGGCGTACCCGGCGGCGACCAGCGTGCGGGCAAGCCGCAGCGCGCTCGACTTGTGGACCCCCAGCTCGTCGGCGAGCACCCCGAGGGCGACGCCGCGACCGCGGCGCATCGGGTCGTCGTCGGCCTCGGTGAGGGCGTCGAGGATGCGCAGGCCGCGCTCCAGAGACTGCACGGTGTCCATTGATGAAGCCTAGGACGCAACCGACGAGCACGTCAAGATGCGCGATACGCAACTTGGCGAGACGCAGCTATGCTCACGCCGCAGAGCTCGCTCGGGACGGATGGCCGGACCTGGTCGTCCTAGTCGTGATGGCCCCGATCGTCCCGCTCGGTGTGCGAGCCCGGGGCACTGCTCGCTGTTCGTGGGCACGTGCCCGCCGGGCGGTCAACGCGGCGCACGTGCCCGCCGGGCGCGCTCCAGCGCACGTGCCCGCTGGCCGGGCGCTCCGGCGCGCCTGCCCGCTGAGCGGTCAACGCGGTGCACGAATCCACCCGGATCGCGGCCCAGGGTGCGCTGCTGCCCATCCGGGCGAGCCACGTGGGCGGGCACGTGCATCCCAGTGCCCGTCCAGCGGGCATGAGCAGCCGGTTGATGCACCGGCTCGGCCTCGGCCGTCGTGACTCGGGGATCGAGTCGGTCTCGCTGCCCGCCATGGGCACCCGGCGCTTGATCCCCATTCGTGGGCGAGGTTGATCGCGACGTTGGCGAGGCTCCGTCCGGCGCGGTCCCGTCGGGGCGGCTGATCCACGCAGCCCCGTCGATGCGCAGGATGCGCCGCGCGAAGGCGTACGGCGCCTTCGGTCGCTCGATCGTTCTCGCCACGAGGTAGCCGATGGCCTGCGGCCACAGGTCCGCGCGGACCTGTGCCCGCCAGATTGCACGACGCACGCTCGTGGCCGGTGGGCCGAGCGTCGGCCGCGCCGGCTGGCCGGAGCCGCCGTGGCCGGCGGGCCCCGGGCCGGGCCACGGACCGCGGAGGACCCCCTTG